>NZ_JADQ01000076.1:0-17880 GCF_000518465.1 Paenibacillus sp. J14
ATCGGTACTTCAATTGCTGCTTGCCCACTCGCAAGCTGATCGGCAAGGAGCGTCGCGGGGCTCGTGTAAAGAAAACATTCGACACGGCCAAAACACCCGTTGCCCGGTTAATCGAATTGGGCGTGCTACGACCAGAACAAACCCAACGGTTACAGGCGTATCAGACTTCCCAAGATCCGCTTGCATTACACAATCAGTTGGAAGCGCTGCTTTCCCAACCCGTGACGNCTGCCTCCGCTACGCGCCCAGTGGAGGCTATGTAACAGCCTCCACTGGGTAACAAAATTACGTGAGTGAACCATTATCCTTCGGTAACATTTTTATATGAGTTGACACGTGCCGGATCGGTAGGGTTCTCAGGAATCTTTCAGCAATCGTTTCGCCGTTTCCGCATCCTGTCCAATTTGAGCAATCAGCTCATCCAAGGAGCCGAACTTGCGCTCCTCCCGAATATAGTGAACCAATTCCACGGATAGGCTTTCGTCGTAAATCTCGCTGGAAAAATCAAACAGATGGGCTTCCAGCCAAAAGATTTTGCCGTTCTCATGAAAGGTTGGCTTCACTCCAACGTTCATCACGCCGGAGTAAGTCGTTCCTTCGTGCGTCACTCGTACGGCATAGACCCCGCTGGCCGGGACGACATAATGCTCCGCCAGCTTCAGGTTGGCTGTAGGGAAGCCGAGCTGACGGCCGCGTTTCTCGCCGTGCATGACGGTCCCTCGCAGCGTATACGTCCGTCCGAGCCAACGATTCGCTTGCTCAATCTTCCCTTCCTGCAGCGCTTTGCGAATCCCTGAACTGCTGACCTTCTCCCCGTCGATCAGGAACGGCGGTACGGTGTGCACGTCAAGGACATTGCCGCTTAATTCACGCAGCATGCTCGCATCCCCTTCCCCCCGGTAGCCATAACGGAAGTCAAAGCCAACTACCGCAGTGTGCACCTGCAACGGCACCAGGATACCGGAAACGAAGTTCTGCGGACTTACACGCGAGAAAGCGTCGTTAAACTCAACGATATATACGTAATCCACGCCCATCTCGCGCAGAATACGTTCCTTCTCCTCCGGCGGCGTCAAATATCCGTCATAATCGCCTTTCTTCATAACTTCCTTCGGATGGGGATGAAACGTCATGACGGAGGCAGGAAGACCGAGTTCGCCAGCCAACCGAACAGCCGAATTAATTACGCTGGCATGTCCCAGGTGAAGGCCGTCAAATTGGCCGATCGCCAGCACTTGCGGGCGGGTATGTTGTTCTATAAATCGTTCATTTAGTGGATATGATAAATGTATCGTTTCCATGATCGTCTCACCTGCAATTTCCCTCGGAATGCGCATTTCTTAAGGCTACTCGGGTAGAAACACTTTAACTGCCTTTACGGCCTTCGCTCCCTCTTCTACCCGGAAGATGCCTAAAAATTGCTGTTCGGGGCTGTACAACCGCAGGGTTTCTCCGCGCTTAACCGGTGGAGTTACCACTGAGGGGGACAGCCGCTGACCTTGCAATGCCGCCTTGACCTTCTCGGCAGCAACGGTATGGGCCGGTAAATGCTGCACCGCTCGATCAACCGGCAGTAAATATTCTTGCAGCGATCCGTTTGCCGCGTGACGGGCCACCTCATCCAGCGTCAGACAATGTGACTCCGTGATTCCCGCCGACATCGTCCGCTTTAGCTCCGTCATCGCCGCAGGCACGCCGAGTGCACGTCCGATATCAACGCAGAGCGTACGGATATAAGTTCCTTTGGAGCATAACGCGCGAAAAGAGATCCGCGGATGCGGCCCTTCCGGATGGAACGAAATCAGCTCCAATTGATAGATCGTCACTTCCCGGGGCTTGCGCTCCACGGTTTTCCCTTCCCGTGCCAGTTCATAAAGACGTTTCCCGTCTTGTTTAAGCGCCGAATACATCGGCGGAATTTGCGAGATTGTGCCAACAAACCGGGACAATACAAGCCGAACGTCCTCTTCCGTCACCCGAACCTCATTCACCTGTTCGATGATTTCGCCGGTCATATCCTCAGTATCGGTCGCCACGCCGAGCACCAAGGTTGCTTCGTATTCCTTCGGCAAGTCCTGCAAATACTCCACCATTCGCGTTGCTCGGCCGAGACATAGAGGCAATACTCCAGTGACGGCTGGGTCTAACGTACCTGTGTGGCCAATCCGCTTCATTTTCAAAATCCCCCGGCATTTGGCAACCACGTCATGCGATGTAAAACCGGCTGGCTTGTGGATCGGCAAAATGCCTTCGTATGCGTTCATAACTGCAGCCTCACTTGTTCCAACACTCTAGGGACAACCGTGTCCAGAGTCCCTTCTATGCGAGCTCCAGCGGCCCGGACATGACCGCCGCCGCCAAAGCTTTGAGCCACCTTAGCCACGTCGACTTTGCCCGCCGAGCGCATACTCACCTTGATGGCTTGTTCGTTAATGACCTTAAACAACAGGCCTACTTCGACTCCTTGAATATTCCGCGGATAATTGACGATGCCTTCCATATCCTCGTGAACGGCGCCAGTCGCCTGCAGGTCCTCATCTGTCACCGACACCCAGCTAATCTTCCCGTCTTCCGTCAGCTGAAGTCCATTTAGAGCCCGAGTCAGCAGACGCAGCTGCGGAAGCGTCATTTGCTCTAGCAGCAATTCGGATAAAGCGGGACCGTCTACGCCGTACTCTAGCAATTTGGAGGCAGCCGCCATCACCTTGGGCGATGTATTGGAGTACCGGAACCCGCCAGTATCTGTCAATAGTCCGGTATAAAGCACCGTTGCGATCGTCTGATCCAACGGAAGATCCATATAGTTGATTAGGTCGAACAAAATTTCGGCGGTCGCCGCCGCATTGGGCACAACAAGGTTCACCAACCCGTATAGATCGTTGGTCGGATGGTGGTCGATGTTCAGCAGGCGTGCCCCTTCGGCAAACCATTCATGGGTCTTGCCAACCCGTTTGAAGTCAGCGCAGTCCACGCAGATCACATGATCAAATTTGCGGTCAAGCGATGTCACCGACAAATCGAGAATCTCATCTGCATGCCACAAATAATGCATCCGTTTAGGGATCGGGCCTTCGTTGACCATCACGAATTTTTTACCCAGACATGACAGAAGCCAGCCCACCGCTAGGGTGGAACTGACTGCGTCACCGTCCGGCTGAACATGCGACACAATTAGGAAATGATCATTCTGAGTCAGGAACTCCTTCGTCTGACTCAGATCCCTTTCATAGGTCGTCTGCATTGCCGTCTCCTTTGGGAATCTCCATTACTCATGATGAGTTATCGATTCCCTTCATATTTCATTCTTTGTGCTCTTGCGTAATTTCGCCGAGAAGCTTCTCAATCCGACTGCCATAAGCGATGGATTCGTCAATTTTGAAAATCAACTCCGGTGTGTGGCGCAGCCGAATTCGTTTGCCGATTTCAGTACGCAGGAAGCCGGTCGCTTTCTCCAGCCCTTTTAAGGATTCGTTCTTCTGCTCCTCGTCACCAAATACGCTGAGGTAAACTTTGGCCTGCGACAAATCATTTGTCACATCGACTCCGGTCACCGTGACAAAACCGATGCGCGGATCTTTCAGTTCACTCTGGATGAGCACGCTTAGTTCTTTCTTAATCTGTTCGCCTACGCGGCCGGTACGATTTTTGGCCATTTTAGACACCCACCTTACTTCGGTTCAACAGTTTCCATGACGAACGCTTCGATCACGTCGCCTTCTTTAATATCGTTGTAATTGTCCAAGGTAATCCCGCACTCGTAACCTTGAGCAACTTCCTTCGCGTCGTCCTTGAAACGTTTGAGCGAATCGATTTTGCCCTCATATACGACGATGCCGTCACGAATCAAGCGGACTTCCGCCGAACGGGTAATTTTACCAGAAGTCACCATACAACCTGCAATCGTTCCGACCTTGCTGATCTTGAACGTATTACGGACTTCCGCGTGACCGATAACTGCCTCTTTATAAACCGGATCAAGCATCCCTTTCATCGCTTGCTCAATCTCTTCAATTGCGTTGTAAATGACGCGGTGCAAGCGAATATCAACCTTCTCTTGTTCCGCGGTCGCTTTCGTTTGATTGTCTGGACGGACGTTGAACCCGATAATAATCGCGTTCGAAGCCGCCGCCAAGATGACATCGGATTCGGTAATCGCACCGGCACCGCTGTGGATAATCTTGACGCGAACGCCTTCGACCTCGATCTTCTCGAGTGCGCCTCGGAGCGCTTCAACCGAACCTTGTACGTCGGCTTTGATGATCACATTGAGATCCTTGATTTCGCCTTCTTTGATGTGGCGGAACAGATCATCCAGCGTCACGCGAGTATTGGCACCCAAATCGGACTGACGCTGCATCGTGGCCCGTTTGTCTGCGATCGACCGCGCTTTGCGCTCGTCTTCGAAGACCATAAACGGATCGCCGGCTTGCGGCACCTCGGTCAGACCGGTAATTTCCACCGGCGTCGATGGACCGGCTTCTTTCAACCGGCGTCCACGATCGTTAACCATCGCGCGAACGCGGCCGAAGCAGTTTCCTGCAACAAAAGCGTCGCCAACCTTCAATGTTCCGTGTTGAACCAATACGCGAGCTACCGGGCCGCGAGTTTTATCGAGCTCAGCCTCGATGACTGCACCGCGAGCGCGTTTATCCGGGTTCGCTTTGTACTCGTTCACTTCGGCTACCAGCAGTATCATTTCAAGCAAGTTTTCCAAGCCGATTTTTTGCTTCGCAGAGACGTTGACGAAAATCGTGTCGCCGCCCCATTCTTCCGGTACAAGCTCATACTCGGTCAATTCTTGTTTCACTCGATCCGGATTGGCTTCCGGTTTATCGATCTTGTTGACCGCAACAATAATTGGCAAGCCTGCTGCTTTCGCATGGTTCACCGCTTCGACCGTCTGCGGCATCACGCCGTCATCCGCAGCAACGACGATAATCGTAATATCCGTTAACTGGGCACCGCGGGCACGCATCGCTGTAAACGCTTCGTGGCCTGGCGTATCCAGGAACGTAATCTTCTTGCCGTTGATTTCGACTTGATATGCCCCGATATGCTGCGTGATCCCGCCGGCTTCGCCGCCGGTGACATTCGTGGAACGAATAGCGTCCAACAGCGTCGTTTTCCCGTGGTCAACGTGACCCATGATCGTAACGACAGGTGGACGTTCTTTCAGATCCGCCTCATCGTCAACCTCTTCGATCGTTTCAAACCGGTCTTCTTCCACCGGAATTTTCACCTCAACCTCAACGCCGAAATCACTTGCCAGCAGCTGGATCGTATCAAGGTCAAGCTCTTGGTTAATGGTGGCCATGACGCCGAGCAGCATCAGCTTCTTGATGACTTCGGAAGCGTCCTTATGCAGCAATTTGGCGGTTTCGCCAACCGTCATCGTACCGCGGACGATAATCTTCTTCGGCGTATTGTCGATCTTCTCGCGTGGAGGCTGCTGCGGAGCCCCTTTGCCGCGTCCGCCTTTACCACCTCGATTATTTTTGAAACTGGCGCCATTGCGGTTATCATCGTAACCTCTTTGGTTCTTGCCACCGTTGTTATTCCCTTTTCTTTGCCCTTGTCCTTTGCCGCCGCCGTTTCCACCGCCTAAATTGTTGCTTGGTGCAAAGGCGCGGTTTCCGCCGCCGTTTTGGCCTTGGGCTGGGCGCTGGCCGCTATCATTCCGCTGGCCGCCTTGCCCGGCTCCCCGGTTCCCTTGCGGGTTCCGGTTCGCACCTGAGGTGTTCCCACCGCCTTGGCCTTGGGGACGAGAGTTTTGATGATTGCCGCCGTTTGGACGGCTCGATCTTTCTTGAACTGCCGTACTGCCACCTGCATTGGTTTGGTTTGTTTTTGGTTTATTATTCATGCTTACCTGCTTTTCCTGTTGATTTTGGTTTTTTACGGGTGCGTTTGCGCCGCGTCCCTGATCTCCGCGATGACCGGATGATTCTCCGGCTGTAGCTTTCGGTGTTTGGCTTCCTCCTGCGGAAGCCGATGCCGGCGATTTGGCAGAGGAATCGTTGCGTCCCGAGCTTTCTCGTTTCGCCGCCGCGTTGCTTTTAATATCCTTGAAGAACTGTTCCACACGGGCTACGGCATCATTCTCCATGACGCTCATGTGGTTGTTAACCGGGATATTCAGACGCTTAAGAATCGTGATAATTTCTTTACTACTCATATTGAGCGATTTGGCGTATTCATACACCCTGAGCTTATCTTGTTTTTCTTGTTTACTCAATATACTCCACCTCCGATGTTTTCAAGATCGCTTTGCGGATCATCTCGGTAAACCCTGGATCGGTGATCGCCAGAACAACCCGTTCCGGCTTGCCAACACTTCTCCCGAGCGCTTCACGGTCAAATCCGATGATCAGCGGGATGTTGTAGCTTCCGCATTTGTCCCGGAATTTCTTCTGTGTATTGGCGGAAGCATCTCCCGCAACGATGACGAGCTTGGCTTCTCTTGAACGAATCGATTTCAGGACGAGTTCGTCCCCAGTTACCAGCTTACCGGCTCGCATGGCGAGACCAAGACCGGACAACGGCTGGGCCTTATTCATCTTCATCCTCTTCTCGAGCCTGAGCAGCAAGGAATTCATCCTCGACGGCCAAGAAATCGCGAGCGAGCTGTTCGTAAACCTCGTTACCAACCGGAGCTTTAAGTGCCCGATCCAGTGCACGTGATTTATGAGCGAGCTTAAAGCATTCCGTCTTGCCGCAGAGATAAGCGCCGCGGCCTGACTTTTTGCCTGTTAAGTCGATCGACACCTCGCCCTCCGGGGAACGCACAATCCGGATCAGCGACTTCTTGGGCATCATTTCCTGGCAGGCTACGCATTTGCGGAGCGGTACTTTTCTTTGCTTCATCCTTGCCACCTCCCGTTAATCCACGGAGATGGAATCCTGAGGCATTTCGCCTTGTTCGGTTTTTTCTCTGCCGAATTCCTCTTCCGCTTGGGTTTCGCTCTTGATGTCGATTTTCCAACCGGTCAATTTGGCGGCGAGACGCGCGTTCTGTCCTTTAATGCCAATCGCCAGCGACAATTGGTAATCCGGTACGATCACGCGGGCCATCTTCTCCGCTTCAAACACCTGCACTTCGAGCACTTTGGACGGGCTCAGCGCATTGGCTACATATTCCTCAACATTCTCCGAATAACGAACGATGTCAATTTTCTCTCCGCGCAGCTCGTTCACAATCGTTTGTACACGCGTCCCCTTCGGGCCAACGCAGGAGCCAACAGGATCCACTTCGCTGTTGCGGGAGTATACGGCGATTTTGGAGCGGAAGCCGGCTTCGCGGGCTACGGAACGAATCTCCACAACACCGTCAAAAATTTCCGGAACCTCCAGCTCGAACAAGCGCTTCAGCAAGCCCGGATGCGTACGGGACAGCAAGATTTGCGGTCCTTTCGTCGTATTCTCTACTTTCGTAATGTACGCTTTAATCCGGTCGCCGTGCTTGAACTTCTCGTTTGGCATCAATTCGTTTAACGGTAAATGGGCTTCCACCTTACCAAGATCAACGTAAATATTACGTAAGTCCTGACGTTGTACGATCCCGGTTACGATGTCCTCTTCCTTCTCCACGAACGCATTATAGATCAGTCCGCGCTCGGCCTCACGAATACGCTGCGTCACGACTTGCTTCGCCGTTTGTGCCGCGATCCGGCCGAAGTCCCGAGGGGTTACCTCAATTTCAGTGATGTCGTCCAGATGATAGTTCGGATTAATCTCACGTGCTGCTTGCAGTGAAATCTCCGTCCGCGGATCAAGGACTTCCTCTACGACAAGCTTGCGCGCATAAACTTTGATTTCGCCGGTATGGCGGTTCATATCCACACGCACGTTTTGCGCCGTATTAAAGTTACGTTTGTAGCTGGAGATCAGCGCTGCTTCGATCGCTTCGAACAAGATGTCCTTGCTGATTCCTTTTTCCCTTTCCAATTCGTTCAAGGCTTCGATAAAATCCATGCTCATTTGCCTCGAGTTCCCCCTTTCATAATTCCCTGCAGGTCACACTAGAAAATAATGGCCAATCTTGCGCTGGCAACTTTGCTATATGGAATGGCGTGACGCTTCTTCCCCACTTCAATAACTAATTCGTTCCCATCAAAGGAAAGAAGCCGGCCTTCAAATTCTTTCAGGCCATCTACCGGTTCGTATGTAGTCACAAAAACGTCTTTGCCGACCGCCTTGGAGACATCCTCGGCTTTCTTCAAGGGGCGTTCCGCTCCTGGCGAAGACACTTCAAGAAAATAAGCCGACGGAATCGGATCGTTCTCGTCGAGCTTCTCGCTAAGGTATTCGCTGATCCGGCCGCAGTCATCAATGTCGATGCCGCCTTCTTTGTCGACAAATACGCGGAGGAACCAGTTGCTGCCCTCCTTCACGTATTCCACGTCAACCAGTTCAAAGCCGTTCTCCTCCAAATAAGGCGTGACCATTTGCTCGACGGTCGCTTTGATCTTTGGTGTGCTCAAGCGTACATTACCTCCAACTTTAATCCTATATACCAAAGATTAAAGAGTGGGTTTCCCCACTCTTTAAACAACGGTTCTATCTTCATGATTGCCAAAAAAATTATAACATAGTACATACCAAGTGACAAGTAAAACACCTTTACTGCTAGAGGGAGATTAAAAAGTCATCTTCGGATCACGAAGCAAAACCGAGTTGTTTATTCGACGTCGAATCTTGAACTCAGCCCGGCCTTCCGTTGCTCACGTACCTTTTCGTACGCTCCGCTACTCAGTCCTGTCTTCGTCCAACCTTCTCGGTGCTCCAAACCTGTCTTTTTTATCCTTCAACAAACGGGAGATTAAAAAGTCATCTTCGGATCACGAAGCAATACAAGACGTTAATTCAACGTCGAATTTTGAACTCAGCCAGCTAGATTAAAATAAAGACAATTGATTGCTCTCTGGCAGGCCGCGGAAACAGCCCATGGAACCGAGAAGTTCCACGATCGTTTTACTCGCTTTGGACTTCTGCTGGAAGTCCTCGATCGACAGGAATTCACCTTGCTCTTTCGCTGCGGCGATGTTTTTGGCCGCGTTCTCCCCGATCCCGGCAAGCGCCGAGAACGGCGGAATCAACGAATCGCCGTCGACGATAAATTTCGTAGCGTCGGAGCGATACAGATCGATCGGCTTGAAATGGAACCCGCGTGCCGTCATTTCCAACGCCATTTCCAAGATCGGGAGCATGTTCTTCTCCTTCGGCAGCGCCTGGAAGCCCTTCTGCTCAATCTCTTCGATCTTGCGGTAAATCGCCTCGTACCCTTGGCAGCACAGCTCGATATCAAAGTCCTCCCCGCGGACCGAGAAATACGTCGCATAATATTCGATCGGATAATACAGCTTGAAGTAAGCGGTACGTACCGCAGAGATAACGTAAGCAGCGGCGTGCGCCTTCGGGAACATGTACTGGATCTTCAAGCAAGAATCGATATACCATTGCGGTACTTTACACTTCTTCATTTCCTCGATCCATTCCGGCGTCAACCCTTTCCCCTTACGAACACTCTCCGTAATTTTAAAGGCCAAGCCGGCGTCCATTCCCGCTTTATATATCAGGTACAGCATGATATCGTCACGACAACCGATAACGGTTTTGATGTTACAAGTGCCGTTTTTGATCAGTTCCTGAGCATTCCCCAGCCATACACCGGTTCCGTGCGATAACCCGGAAATTTGCAGTAAATCCGCAAAGGAAGACGGCTGTGATTCCACCAGCATCTGGCGCACAAATTTCGTCCCCATCTCCGGGATCCCGTATGTGGCAACCGGCGTACGGATCTGTTCCGGTGTAACCCCTAGTGCATCCGTGGAGTTGAACATGCTCATTACTTTCGGGTCATTCATGGGGATCGTCGTTGGATCGACCCCGGTCAAATCCTGCAGCATCCGCATCATCGTCGGATCATCGTGCCCCAGAATATCGAGCTTGAGCAGATTCGCGTCGAAGGCGTGGTAATCGAAATGGGTTGTTTTCCATTCAGATTCGGTGTCATCGGCCGGGTACTGTACCGGCGTGATATCTTCCACATCAATGTAATCCGGTACGACGACGATCCCGCCGGGATGCTGCCCGGTACTGCGCTTAACGCCGGTACATCCTGCCGCCAGGCGATTGAGCTCCGCCCCGCGCCAATGCTTGTTATGCTCTTCTTCGTACTTCTTGGCAAAGCCAAACGCGGTTTTCTCCGCAACCGTACCGATGGTTCCTGCACGGAATACGTTCTTCTCCCCGAACAGGACCTTCGTGTAGTTATGAGCGACCGGTTGATATTCGCCGGAGAAGTTAAGGTCAATATCGGGGACCTTGTCACCTTTGAAGCCCAAGAACGTCTCGAACGGAATGTCCTGACCTTCGCCCTTCAGCTTGCCGCCGCATTTCGGGCAGCTTTTGTCTGGAAGGTCGAAGCCGCTGGGCACGCTGCCGTCCAGGAACCATTCGCTATATTTGCATTCGTGATTTTGACAGATATAGTGAGCCGGCAGCGGATTGACTTCGGAAATCCCAAGGAATAACGCAACCACCGACGAGCCGACCGAACCCCGGGAACCTACGAGATACCCGTCTTGGTTCGATTTCTTCACCAGCCGCTCGGAAATCAAATAGTTAGCCGAGAACCCATATTTGATAATTGGCTCCAGCTCTTTCTCCAACCGCTTCACAATCACTTCAGGCAAATCGTCGCCGTAAATGGATTTGGCGGTATCGTAACACTTCTGGCGGATCTCCTCGTCGGCCCCTTCAATGATTGGGGTAAACAGCTTGTCCGGGAACAGTTCGATCTCCTCGAAGCGGTCCGCCAACGCTGAAGTATTGGTGACGACCACTTCCCAAGCCTTCTCCTGACCTAGGAATTTGAATTCCTCCAGCATTTCCTCCGTTGTCCGGAAGTGCGCATCCGGCTTGCGGATTTCCTTCAGCGGACTGAACCCGGTAATTCCGTGGATCGTAATGTCACGGAACAGCTTGTCTTTCGGGTCCAAGTAGTGCACGTTTCCGGTGGCAACAACCGGCTTGTCCAGCTTCGTCCCGATCTCCACGATTTTGCGAATCGCCGTCTGCAGTTCTTCCGTGCTGCCAACGAGCCCTTTTTCTACGAGATGCATGTACATCGTGAGCGGCTGAATTTCGAGTACATCATAAAATTCGGCTACCGCTTCGGCTTCCTCCACCGATTTGTTCAGTACGGTCTCGAAGAACTCGCCCTTCTCGCAGCCGGAGAGGATCAGCAAACCTTCTCGCAGCTCCACCAGCTTGGATTTCGGAATACAAGGCACCCGCTTGAAATATTCGGTGTGCGACAACGAGATCAGCTTAAACAGGTTTTTCTTGCCAACTGGATTAAGTGCATAGATCCCGCAATGGAACGGACGGGCATTGGACAAGTCTTTCCCGACCTTATCATTCAAGCGATCAAGCGTCTTATATCCTTCAATCTTGAATGCATCATCCAGCAGACCGTTTAAGATCTCACCCAGCGCCACGGTATCATCGATCGCCCGGTGGTGGTTCTCCAGTGAAACTTTGTACTTGGCAGCCAGCGTATTCAAGCGGTGATTTTTCATCGTCGGGAACAACATCCGGGCCAGCTCCAGCGTATCAAGCACTGGGTTTTCCATGATTGGCAGGCCCAGCTCCTTAAGCTTGGCATTCACAAAGTCATAGTCAAACCGGGCGTTATGAGCCACCAAAATCGCATCCTCGGCGAACTCCACGAACCGTTTCAGCACCGGCTCCACATCAGGTGCATCCTTCACCATGTCATCGTTGATATTGGTCAACTGTTGAATATGGTACGGAATCCGTTCATGCGGATTTACGAAGGTCGCATATCGGTCGATCTCTTTACCTTCCCGCATTTTCACAGCCGCAATTTCAATGATTTTGTTTTGGGTTACCGACAAGCCGGTGGTCTCGATGTCAAACACAACGTAGGTCGCCGTCTTCAACTCGTCCCCTCTCGGGTTCAGCACAACCGCGACATCATCATTAACAACATTGGCTTCCACGCCGTAAATCATCTTAATGCCATGCTTCTTCGCAGCCTTCGCCGCGTCCGGGAAACTTTGCACACCGCCGTGGTCCGTCACAGCGATCGCTTTATGTCCCCATTTTGCCGCCATTTTCACATAATCGCCAATCGGCGTGACGGCGTCCATCGTACTCATCGTCGTGTGCAGATGGAATTCAACCCGCTTCTCCGTCGCGTTATCCATTCGTCCTGGAGGTGCGGGCACCTCAACCAGATCCGACGGAATCATGACCAGCTCGGGAACCGGCATAAAGCGGTCCATTTCTACTTTCCCCCGTGCCTTGATCCATTTCCCGTTGGCGAGTTGCCCCATAATCTTCAGATCTTCTTTATTTTTGGCGAACAATTTCAGCTGCAGGGAATCGGAGAAATCGGTCAGGAAAAACGTAAACAAGGTGTTGCCGTTTCGCAGCTCCTTGCGATCCAGGCCAAAAATCGTCCCCTGAATCGTAATCTTCTTCTCTTCGTCCTGGATTTGCTGAAGCGGTACAGGCGGATCCTTGATCTCGTTCCCAAGCTGCAGCTTGACCACTTCGCCCCCATCGTCTTCTTCCGGAGGAGCTTCCACGGTCAGGCTCTCCATCATCTGTTGAATAACTTCGCGTTCTTCCTCCACGATCCGCTGCTGGAACTCTTCAAACGCTTCGACGTTCGGCTCTCCGGTTTGCAGTTTGATTCTTAACGGCAGGGCAAAATAGGTTTCATAATACACGGTGATGGCTTTGTCAATCTGTTTCTTCCGCGCCAACTCCAGCGCCATAGCGTCGCCAAATGTTACGGTGACCATATCGCCGTCGATATCCAGCCCGGCTCTCGCCATCCAGCCATTGACCGACGGAATCTGGCGTTTCACCCATTCGAGAAAGAGCGGCCAATATTCTTCAACAATGTCTTTGGCGGTTAACCCGCCGCCGTAATGAAACTCAAAAGAAATGATGGCGATATGCTCCATCCGTTCTCTGACCCGCAGGCAAAAGGTGCGGTAGGCTTGAGCCGGCACCAGCGTGTCCTTCTGAATGGTGATTCTCCATTCCCGATTGCTGCGACTGACCTCTACTTTTTCGATATGCCCGTCAAGAAAATACGGATCGATCAGCGAAGCGGGCACATCCGCCTGCTTCATCAACAGCTCCAGCCGGTTTCTCTTGTCTTGCGTCTCGGTCATGTCCTCTCCCCTCACCTTGCTTGCTGACTTCTTCCCATGATTCGAAAAAAAGGCTTCCGGCGGTGATGCCGGCGGCGTAATAAGCCTGCAGGCGCTTGACTGCCGAAAGCCCTCTTGTGGTTGTGCCATTCGCCCGCGTCCTCAGCTTCCCCAAACTCTTAGCGGGACGGTAACGCGAAAGTTATTCTTAATAGGCTCTGGCAAAAACAACGGTATGTTTCGCTGGATTCCCGCAAACGAGGCAGGTATCCTTCGTCGTTTGAGGATGGAATGGGATATTGCGGCTGGTTGCGCCCGTTTCTTCCTTCACCGTGCGTTCGCATGCTTCCGAACCGCACCATCCGGCCAAGGTGAAGCCGCGTTTCTCTTCGATGCTGGCCTTCATTTCATCCAGCGTATCGACGGTGTAGAAATGCTCTTCTCGGAAAGCTTTAGCCCGCTCGTACATTTCCTGATGAACCTGCTCCAGCATAGCCTGAACCTCTTCGACTAACCGGTCCTGTTGAACAACCTTCTTCTCGCCGCTGATACGGGAGACAAGAACGCAAACGCCGTTCTCCATATCGCGAGGTCCAATTTCCAGACGAACCGGTACACCGCGCATTTCGTACTCGTTAAACTTCCAGCCTGGGCGGAAGTCAGCGCGGTCATCAATCCCAACGCGAATGCCCGCTTTCTTCAGCTCGGCGAACAGCTCGTCCGCTCTGCCTACAACGGCTTCCCAAGTTTTTGGCGGGCCAATCGGAATAATCATGACCTGCTTCGGCGCAACCTTCGGCGGCAAGGCCAGCCCACGGTCATCGCCATGCACCATGATCAGCGAGCCGATCAACCGGGTGCTGACGCCCCAGGACGTCGTATGAACGTATTCGCGTACATTCTCACGGTTGAGGTATTGAATATCAAACGCCTTCGCAAAATTAGTTCCCAAATAGTGCGAGGTTCCTGCTTGTACCGCACGTCCGTCCTTCATCATCGCTTCGATCGAATAAGTATCGACAGCACCTGCAAATTTCTCAGAAGGCGTTTTTTGCCCGACAATTACCGGGATCGCCAAATAATTTTCCACGAAGTCGCGGTAAATTTCCAGCATGCGCATCGTCTCTTCGCGAGCTTCCTGCTCGTTCTCGTGCGCCGTATGGCCTTCCTGCCACAAGAATTCGCTTGTACGGAGGAATGGCAGCGTCCGTTTCTCCCAACGCACTACATTCGCCCATTGGTTGATCAACACCGGCAAATCGCGGTAGGATTGGATCCATTTTTCATACATATGCCCAATCATCGTCTCAGACGTCGGACGGATCGCCAGACGCTCCTCCAGCTTCTCGCCAGCCGCCTCGGTCACCCAAGGAAGTTCCGGGTTAAAGCCTTCAACGTGTTCTTTTTCCTTCTGGAAGAAGCTCTCCGGAATAAACAGCGGAAAATAAGCGTTGCGATGCCCCGTTTCTTTAAAACGGCGGTCCAACTCCGCTTGAATATGCTCCCAAATTTCATAGCCGTCCGGCTTAAATACGATACAGCCGCGGACCGGTGAGTAATCCATCAAATCCGCTTTTTTAATAACGTCGATATACCAACGGGAAAAATCCACTCCCTGCGGGGTAATCTCCGTGACGAATTGTTTCTCCTCGTTTGCCATAAGAACCTTTGTCCTCCCGTTAAAACCACAAGTTTAATAGTTACCTGCGCCATCAGAGCTGCGCATCCATCTTCAATCAGCCGTGAATCAAGCGCAAAATGTCATTATACGTGACCGCAATCATCAGCAGGAATAGCATCGCAAATCCGATGAAATGTACCATTCCTTCGCGGTTAGGATCAATCGGTTTGCCGCGCAAGGCCTCGACCCCTAGGAAGATCAGACGACTTCCGTCGAGCGCCGGGATCGGCAGCAGGTTAAAGATCCCCAAATAGAGGCTTAAAATTGCCGCCCAATAGGTTAACTGAACAATCCCTTGCTTCGCGATTTGACCAGTCACCTCAAAGGTGCGAACCGGTCCGCCCAGATCGTCCATGTTAAAGCGATTAATCAACTGTTTGAACCCGAGGAAAATCGCTTTTGTCGTGTTGACCATGTCCTCCCCGGCAACTTGGAACGTCTCTCCAAACGACGCACTGCGCGTCGGGAACACGGTAACGATCGTACTTCCGATTTTACCGTCCTCATTCTCCGCCCCTTTCGGGGTAATGGTGATATTTAACGTCTCGTCCCCGCGTTTGATCGTCCACGTCATCGGTTTGTTTTTCGAAGCCTGGATCATTTCGATCATTTTATTTGCATCGGTTCCGACCGGAGTTCCGTTGATCGTTTCGATGATATCGCCCGTTTTGAGCCCTACTTCCTCGGCAGGCATGCCTTTCATGACCTCACCGATTTGCAGGTGGCTGGGTTGATCCAGCGGAATTCCCGCCATTTGAGTATGCAGGGCAAACAACACAAACGCCAAAATAAAGTTCATCAAAGGACCCGCGAAAATCGACAGAGCCCGCTGTCCCACAGTTTTGCTGCCGTACTGCCGGTCTCTCGGCGCAATTTGCGTCTCTTTGCCTTTCGCCACCAGCATGGCTTGCGGATGCACACGGTAGGTGAGCGCTTCACCGTCCACATTCAAACGTACCGCAAGATCGTCCTCAAGGTCGATGTGCTGCACTTCGCCGCGGATGACGTTCTTCCGACTGTCCAATCGGTCCAGATAAATCTTCCGAACCTTATCGTTCTCCAGACGCAAAGCAATGGTTTGTCCATCTGATATCTGAATCAGCTCCGGATCTTCCCCCGCCATACGCGCATAGCCGCCGAAAGGAAGCAAACGCAAGGTGAACTGGGTCTCCCCCCGTTTAAAAGACAGCAGCTTAGGGCCAAACCCAATGGCGAACTCCCGTACCAAGATGCCGGCACGCTTCGCAAAGAAGTAATGTCCCCATTCATGCACCGTAACGATGACGAAAAACATGAGCACCGTCAAAAATATGATTTTCAGCAATTCCAAGCGTAAGCATCCCCCTTCTGGCCACGGATCGTCCAACGTTACTTTAGATTAATATATTCTCCGATCAGGCACAAGAGAATACCGCCGCCTACAGCTTTTGATCACGAGGTCCATCTTAGGGAAGCGAAAGCCTCACCGTAATCAAAGTGTCTCCGCAAGGGCTCTTGCCCAGCGATCCGCTTCACGAATCGTTTCCAGATCCGGATGAAACTGCACCTCATGTTCGGCTAACGCCGTTTCAATGATCGCCTCGATCTGCAAGAAAGGAATCTCCCCCTTCAAAAAGCGGGCGACTGCCGCTTCATTCGCGGCATTGTAAACGCTGGTTGCCGTACCACCTATTTTACCACACTCATAGGCAAGTCTTAAACAAGGGAACCGCTCGAAGTCCATCTCCCGAAAATGCAGCTTCCCGATCTCGGCTAAGGACAACCGTTTTGCCGCCGATGGCCAGCGATGTGGATAGGTCAGTGCATATTGGATCGGCACGCGCATGTCCGGCGTCCCTAACTGGGCGATCACACTGCCGTCACGATACTCAACGAAGGAGTGGATGATACTTTCTGGGTGCAGCAATACCCCGATTTGCTCAAAGGGAAGCCCAAACAACCAGTGCGCTTCGATGACTTCCAATCCTTTGTTGACCATCGTGGCCGAATCGATGGTGATTTTAGCGCCCATCGACCAGTTGGGATGCTTCAAGGCATCCTCCACCGTAACCTCCCGCAGCTGCTCTCGCGTCAGATCCCGGAACGAACCGCCGGAAGCGGTCAACGTAATTTGACGAACCTCTTGCTTGTACTCACCGTTTAGGCATTGGAAAATGGCTGAGTGCTCGCTGTCAACCGGCAGCAGCGCGACCCCTTTGCGCTGAGCCATCTCTGTGACTAGGTGCCCCGCTGTAACGAGGGTTTCCTTGTTCGCCAGTGCAATATGTTTGCCTTCCTCAATGGCCGCGAGTGTCGCGGGCAACCCTGCACTGCCAACAATGGCCGTCACAACCGTATCGGCATCAGTTCCCGCCGCCACTTCGACTAAGCCTTGCTCGCCATAGTAGAGCTCCACGCCTTCCGGCAGCTCTGGACGAATTCGATCAGCCAATTCTTTGGTAGCAACGGAGGCTTTACGAGGCCGAAACTCATGGACTTGTTCAGCAAACAATTTAAGATTGCTGCCCGCCGCCAATCCTTCCAGCCGGAACTCCCCGGGATAAGCCCGGATTACATCCAGTGTTTGCGTGCCGATGGAACCGGTCGAGCCAATCAACGCGATTTTCTTCATTGTTGCACCTACCTACCTTTTAACGGACCGTAGGGCCGTTATTCATCAATTTCCCGATCATTTCCCGCTGTAACGGACTCCAGGGGCTTTATTTGCGATCTAATGCATCTGACTTAGTGTCTTTTACCCAAATAAGGTCACTGAGGTCCATTAGCTTTTCAAACCCTTTTTTGTTACTCCAATAAGGTCTCTGGTGTCCGTAAGCCCGGCTATTCAGCACCAAGTAGCGAAAGGCCTGGCTGAAATCGAAATTTAACGCCGAACCCACGTCCATGAATCCGCTTCGTGATGGGAAGCCGATTTTAAATCCATCCGTTTAATCAAAGATTTAAAGTCGGGTTTTCAGCACCGAGAAGGTTGAATGAAGCTAGGGACTGAGTAGCGCAGCGTACATG
>NZ_JADQ01000077.1:0-17424 GCF_000518465.1 Paenibacillus sp. J14
GAAAAGCATGCCACCCTAAAGTATAAATATGGAAATCGGAAATTTTGGGCGGAGGGATACTACGTAAGCACAGTGGGCTTGAATGAGGCCACTGTCGCAAAGTATATCCGCGAGCAGGAAGCACATGACCAGGCAATCGATAAACTGAGCGTCAAAGAGTATGAAGATCCATTTAGCAGAAACGGTAGCAAGAAAAAGTAAACCAGTTTAACTGGTAAGTGAAAGTGACAAAAACACTGAGCCTGAACAATTTTATTGTCAGGCTAGCGTCTTTAGGCGCAGTTTGGCAACAAGGGGTTATACCCCAAGAGCAAACCACCCGTTGGACGGGTGGTTATGATTACACAGAACATTCACCCAAGCACATATGTCCAATGGAAGGAGCGTGAGAGGATGATTTCATCCTTTCGAGCATTTCGTGTACACCAGGATGAGTCCGGGTTTCGGTCAGGGGTTGAACAGATTGACCTCTCGGCGCTTCCTGACGCCGATGTTACCGTCAAGGTTCATTATTCCAGCGTTAACTATAAAGACGGATTGGCAAGTATCCCCGAAGGAAAAATCGTTAAAACCTATCCCTTTATCCCCGGCATTGATCTGGCCGGGGAGGTAACGGCCTCCCGCGATGCACGGTGGAAGCCCGGGGACCAGGTGCTGTGCACCGGTTACGGGCTGGGTGTAACGCACGCGGGAGGGTTCGCCGAAGTCGCCCGTGTCCCGGGCGACTGGCTGGTGCCGCTGCCGGAGGGCCTTTCGTTCCGCGACGCGATGGCGATCGGAACGGCGGGGTTTACGGCAGCGTTGTCGGTCCGGCGCCTGCTTGACAATGGGCTGGCGACCGGACAAGGGCCGGTGCTCGTCCTCGGAGCCACCGGCGGCGTGGGCAGCATGGCCGTGGCGATCCTCAGCCGGCTCGGTTTCACCGTCACCGCGGTCACTGGGAAGCCGCAGGCGCGGGAGAAGCTGGCAGCCTTTGGCGCCGCAGAGGTCCTCTCCCGAGAGGAGGCGGCTTCGGGCGCCAAAGGCGCGCTGGGCAAGGAGCGCTGGGCGGCCATCGTTGACCCGGTGGGAGGAGCGATGACGGCCGACCTGCTGAAGTCGGTACGCTATGGCGGCTCGATTGCCTTATCGGGATTAACCGGCGGCAGCGGGATCGAAACGAACGTGTACCCCTTTATTTTACGCGGGGTGAATTTGCTGGGGATCGATTCTGTATTTTGTCCGGCACCGTTGCGGCATGAGCTGTGGCAGCTTCTGGCCGGACCGTGGAAGCCGGAGTCGGTGCTGGCTGGTGGCATCACCGAATATCCGCTGGAGAAGCTGCCGGAGGCGCTTCGTACCGTACTGGCCGGGGAAGCCATCGGGCGCCAAGTCATCTCCTGCATCAACTGAAACGGAATCCATGGTATAAATTGGGGAATCTTGAGACAACCTAACACCATCGGCCGAAGCTGGCTTAGCTTAGGATAAAGGATGGGATACCAATGAGATGGTGGAAAGTTGGATTGGGAATCGCCTTGGCGCTCTCTTTAACCGTAGGATGCGGGAATGTGCAACGGGTAGCCAAGGAAGAGATGAACAAATATAGCATGCAAAGCTATCGGCAAGGGAACGAACGCCAATTAACGACCGG
Source organism: Paenibacillus sp. J14 (assembly GCF_000518465.1). Classification (NCBI taxonomy): domain Bacteria; kingdom Bacillati; phylum Bacillota; class Bacilli; order Caryophanales; family Paenibacillaceae; genus Paenibacillus; species Paenibacillus sp. J14. Next base: position 1,634 of record NZ_JADQ01000077.1, read on the forward strand.
AAAGACGCTGAACACAGCACTGCTGCAAGCATTGAAAGCGGAATGTGCGAAGCGTGGGATCAAACTGACCCATGAAACCTATGCCGAAGGGCTGGACGGGAATATTAGCTACAGTTATTTTATTAACGGGGATGCGCGGCATTTTATAATCGTACACGTATTTCCGAGCGAACAGGATCGGATTCGCGAAATTTCCGAAATTTATGGAACTGGTGATGGCAAGAAGGCAGTCTCCGCCCAGTCGGTCTCCAGCCAGGCTGCGGTGATCTCGGTGAAGGACAATGCTGCCTTGGTTTACTCGTCCAGCGCGCAGAAGGATAGTCCATACCGAGAAGAGATTCAGACGATATTTGATAAATTGTTGCAGCAAATGAATAATCGATCGAAGTAATGACAAAGCATGAGCCTCATATAAAAAACCAACCGCTTCCCTTCGTTTAAGGAAGGAGAGCGGTTGGTTTTTTGCGTTTTATTTCTTATTTCTTATAAATTTCACGCATGACGTGACGCAGCTCGGGAAGGATAATCCGTTCCATCGCCAGCTTCACCGCGCCCTGGGAACCAGGCATGGAGAAGACCGCCGTATTGCCGATCGTTCCGGCGATTGCACGGCTGAGGATGGCGGCCGAACCGATATCTTCCGTAAAGCTGAGGTAACGGAAAATCTCCCCAAACCCGGGCATCTCTTTGTTGAGAAGGCTGCGCACCGCCTCAAACGTCGTATCCCGGGGCGCGATGCCGGTGCCGCCACTCAGCAGAACCGCTTCGATCGCGGGATCGGAAGCGGCTTCCCGCAGCAACTGGCGGATACCGTCATATTCGTCCTTCACGATCACATAGCGGGCTATATGATACCCGTTCTGCCGAAGCAGATCTTGGATCAACCGGCCGCTGGTATCGGTTTCTTCCGTCCGTGTATCAGAGACAGTAATGACGAAACAAGATACTTCATCCGGCGCTTCCATCCGGTGTTCATCAACGGATCTCATCGTGTTCGCTTCTTCCTTTCTTTGGAGGTTAAGTCCATTGTATCATGTTTGACGAGCTAGGAGCGTGAGCTTGTACCGGAGTGGAGCTTCAGGCGGGGGAAGGAAATGGAGTTGCATGTCCGGGGTGGATGGTGTACACTCGCATTCGAATGATTTTATCCTTATATCCCGATGGCAGGAGGTTGTTAAGGTGGGAAACAGGGTGACCCCCGTTTACATATTGTCCGGATTTTTAGGAAGCGGCAAAACGACGCTGCTCCAGCGGCTGATCAGTTATTGGCAGGAGCAGGGGCTTCGTCCGGCCGTGATCATGAACGAAATCGGAGACGTGAATCTCGATGGATTGCTGGTTTCCAACGAAGTGCCGATGGCAGAGATGCTGGGCGGCTGTATTTGCTGCACGATTCGCGGTGACTTAAGCGTACAGATGGCGGAATTGATCGAAGGGGAGAAGCCGGATCTGATCGTGATCGAGGCGACGGGCGCAGGCAATCCGATGGAAATCTTTGATGCCGTGACGGAAGTGTCGCTCTATCTCAAACTGGACATCAAGCCGATGGTGACGGTGGTGGATGCAGCCCATCTGGCTGAGCTGTACGCATCCCAGCAGGGGAAAACCTACCGGCTGATGGTGGAGCAAATCCGCTGCGGGTCCGTATTAATCCTGAATAAAATCGACTTGCTGGAGCTGAATCGCCAGCAGGAAATGACCGCGTTTCTTCGCCGCATGAATCCTTACGCTCAGATCATCCCAGCGGTGAAATGTGATGTGGAGGTGTCGTCATTATGGGCACACTCCCAAACTCATGACCCTACTCATGATGATGAGGGTCACATCCACGATCATCACCCTCATCATCACGAGGGGGATGATCATCACCATGATCATCAAGAAGCGCATCATCACGATCACAATCATGATCATGCCCATCCTCACGCATCGCATGAGCACGTGACCGTCTATACGCACTATTTTGACGGACCCGTGGACAGTGAGGATTTTGAGCGTTTTATTGCTGAGTTGCCTCGGGAAGTGTATCGCGGCAAAGGGGTTCTGCGATTTACCGATACCGCCAGCCGCTTTTTGTTCCAATATGCGTACCGGGAAGCGGATTACCTGAAAATTACGCCGCAAGGGGATGTCCCTGACGTGGCCGTGTTTATTGGAGAGCACTTCGACAAGCAGGAGCTGGCGCAGCGATTGCGCGCTCTGGAGCACAACGCATCGGAATGAAATAACAAACGTTAGTCCAGGCAAAGAAGAGAACCGCGAGTCTATCGCGGTTTTCTTCATTATAGTGTCGATTAAATTAATTCTCCCCGGGGCAATCTAAAACTGCTTTTTCTTGAAGAGGGAGAGATTCACATGAATGGAAAATCAAAAAACGCGGCGAAGTTCATCCATTATGTGTGATTTAAGACGGAGATCGAAACCACGATCTTTCGTTTTCGAAACGCCGTCATCGGGATGGATACGTATCCCGCGCTGCTGGGCGTTGGCTATATTATTGGCCCGCGGATCGCAGGCCAGATGCTGGCTGGCGGGATATTGGCCTGGCTGGTGCTGATCCCGATGATTGGATTCTTTGGCGCTGGGTATCGAGATCTTGGAAGCCAATGGCTGGCTTCGCGGGGCAGAAGAACGGCAGAAGGTGCCGATCTGGGTTAACGTGAACCTATTGTAAATCTTAAAAAAGGGAAAAGAAGTGCAACCTTTCTGGTGGACAGGCCGTCTAGGAGGGCAGAGGTGATAAAGACATGAAGAAAGCAAATCTAAAATCGAAAAATTACCGCAAAATGAAACTGGCTGCCAGCCTGATGATGACCAGTTCGCTGCTACTGGCTTCCTCCGTGTCCGCCTTCAGCGATGTGCACGGACAGGACGCGAAGCTGACGGAAGAGCTGCAACAGAAAGGGATCATTCAAGGGATCACGAAAGACCATTTCGTTCCGCTCGGCAAGCTGACCGGTGCGCAAGGTATTCATATGATTGTAAAGGCGCTGGAACTCAAGCCGAAAGCTGAAGGCGCACTGCCACCTTCGGGTCATACCGAATGGTATGCAGCCTCGCTGCGGATTGCAGAGGATAACGGCATCAAGTTACCGAAGGATTTTGCGCCAAATAGCCAGCTGAGCCGAGAAGCCTTCGCCGACCTACTGATGCAAGCCATTAACGTTACGGGAAATTACCCGACCATTAAAATGTTTATTGAGGTCGCCGATGCCGACCAAATGAATCCGGATTATGCGAACAGCATTCAGACCTTGTTGCTGATGAAGATCGCAAGTCTGGACGAGCAAGGGAAGTTTCACCCAAAACAAGCGATTACGCGGATTGAAGCAGCACGGCTCGTTCACAATGCTGCGGAATTCGTAGGCAAACATAAGGAAGCGGAGCAAAACGTGCAGGATCAGGTGAGCTTTGAAGTCGAAAAAGTGAATGACCAAATCAATAAGGTCGTCTTGACCCGGGCCCAACAACCGAATCCGGGGTATGGCATTCGCGTTGCGAAAGTTGAGTTCTCCGGGAAAACCGCTACGGTTTATTATGAGCTGCAATCCCCTGAACCGGATATGGATTATATTCAAGTCATTACCGATACGAAAGCAGAGACGTTCGTATCCAGCGAGTACCAGGTAAAAATTAAGCGTTTGTCCGAATAACGACAAAAAAACAACAACCGTTCCTACATTTTAGGAACGGTTGTTTTGTGTTTAACTCGGATTTGCTACCGGAGAGACGGCAGGACCGGCACCGGGGGCGGCCGGTGCTTCGACAGCTCCCGATTGCAGCCGGTACATCTGATAGTACCGTCCGCCGAGGTCCAGCAGCTCTTCGTGCGTGCCGCGCTCGACGATTTCACCACGGTGCAATACGAGGATCTGATCGGCACTGCGGATCGTTGACAAACGGTGGGCGATGATGAACGTCGTCCGGCCTCGTTTTAGTACCTCCAGCGCGGATTGAATCAACGCTTCGGTTTCCGTATCAATGTTGGCCGTCGCCTCATCGAGAATGAGGATTGCCGGGTCAAAGGCCAATGCCCGTGCGAAGGAGATCAGCTGACGTTCGCCGGCGGACAGCGTGCTGCCTTTTTCCACGACCGGTTCGTCCAGACCCTTCGGCAAGTGAGCCAAGATCCGGTCCGCGCCAACGTCGATTAGCGCTTTCTCCGCCTTCTCGCGAGAGATGCGTTCGTCACCTAACGTGACGTTCGACAGGATCGTCCCGGTGAACAGGTATGGATCCTGGAGAACAATCCCCATATGCTGGCGAATCCATTGCTTCGGCAGCTCCGTGACGGGTGTGCCGTCGATGGTGATCGTGCCTTTCTGCGGATCGTAGAACCGGAAGAGCAGGTTGATGATCGAGCTTTTACCGGAGCCGGTATGTCCGACCAAAGCAACCGTCTGGCCTTGCTTCGCCTCAAAGGAAATATTTTTCAACACATAGTCTTTCTTGTAAGCGAACGAGACGTCTTTGAACTCTACATTGCCTTTATAGCGCGGCATCGAGCCGTCTACGACGGGCTCACCCGGTTCGTCCATCAGCGCGAACACCCGGCCGGCGGAAACCATTGAGGAATCCAGCGCGGCCAGCTGGTTGACCATCCCGGTGATCGGTTGGAACAACCGTCCAAGCACATCAACGAAGGCATACAGTACGCCAAGCGATATGACGCTGGAACCGCCAAGCTGCGCTGCACCGAAATACCAAAGTACGGTCGCAAATGCTACGTTCCGCAGGACATTCACCAGGTTATGCGAAGTGAAGGCATTTAAGTTCAGCATCTTGTTCTGGTGCTTCATGTAATCACTGTTCAGGTTCTCGAACTCTTCCCTCGTTTGCTCTTCACGGCGGAAGATTCGGATGATCGACATCCCCTGAATCGATTCATTGATGATGGCGTTGATTTCACTCAACCGCGAGCGGATAATCGTGTTATATTTCGTCGCGAATTTACGGTAGAAAACGATCCACAGATAAATGATCGGCACGACGAATAAGCAGATGAGGCCCAATCTCACGTCCAGAATAAACAAGGCGACGTACACGCCCAGCATGTTAATCACACCGGAGAAGAAGTTGGCCAGCACGGCGATAAACAATTCCTTCACCGCCTCCGTGTCGTTGGTGACGCGGGAGACCACTTTCCCGGCAGGCAGATTATCGAAAAAATGCACCGGCAGCCGCTGAATATGGGCGTAGACATCCATGCGCAGCTTGCGGATGACTTGGTTGGCTGAGGATTGCAGCCAGTAGGTTTTGCCAAATTCCATCACAATGGCAACAGCTAGGAAAACGAAATACCAGACGATCAGCGACAGAATGCCAGGAACCTCCGGCTTGTAAAAAGCAAACAGACCAGACGCGCTAAGTTGTTGCGCCGGATATTGCGTGCTTGCGCCGTCCTTCCGGGTGAGGGTTAGGACGCCGTCTTTAAAGCTGCGATCGCCGGAGACGTCCGGGACGGCCGATTCCACGAAGACGAAGCTTTTACCGACCTGCAATACGCGGACCTCGTTGCCTTTGGCTTCACCTTCGGCAAAGCGGTCGCCACGCTTAAAGTTGCGGCCATCGTATGTGGCGGTATATTTGTCTTTGACCGTCGTTTCGTAAAACGGCTGCTCGATTGCCAGCATATGATCGTCGATCATCGTACGAGCGATAAATGGGCCGGCCAGTTCGGCCGCGACCCCAATCGCCAGCATGACGAGCGCGAGGATAAATGTTTTTTTCGCCGTTAAGGCGTATTTGAAAAGTGCTTTTCCCGTATGGGTGTGCATCGCTTTAAGACACCTCCCCGTCAGTCAGGTTCGATTCGACCTGTTGACGTTCGTATTGTTCACGGTACCAGCCGCCTAACTGCAGCAGCATATCATGAGTACCTTCTTCGATAATTTTGCCTTTCTCCAGCACGACGATCCAATCTGCGTGTTCGATGGCGGACAGGCGGTGCGTGGAGATCAGCGTCGTTTTGCCGGCGCGCTTGCTGCGGATGTTCTCGATGATCCGCGCCTCGGTCCGGGCATCCACCGCGGAGAGGGCATCGTCGAGAATCAACAGCTCCGGATCGGCGATAAACGCCCGCGCCAGGGAGACCCGCTGCTTCTGGCCGCCGGAGAGGGCGACACCTTTCTCGCCGACCAGTGTATCCAGCCCGTCAGAGAGGGTCCCGAGATCTTGGTCGAAGGCTGCGGTGCGAATCGCCTCCATAATTTTCTCGTCGGACGCACCGGGGTAGCCGAACTGGATATTTTGCCGTACCGTCTTGGAGAACAGAATTTGCTCCTGCGGTACATAACCGATCCAGCTGTGCAGCCGTTTCAAGGCAATCTGCTGAATCGGCACGCCGGAGATCGTCAGTTCGCCGCTGCCCACTGGATATTCATGCAGCAATTGCTTGAGCAGGGTGGATTTCCCGCTGCCGGTCCGGCCGACGATGCCCAGCGTTTCGCCGCGTTTAATCGTTAAGTTGATATGCTCGAGATTATTGATCGTTGACGTCGGATAACGGAAGGTCACATCTTTGAACTCGATCGTTTCCGGTCTTTCCACCGGAACCGGGTTCGGAACGTCCTCGACGTCCGGCTTTACGTTTAACGTTTCGTTAACGCGGTCCAGCGAAGCGCCGCCGCGCTGCATAATGTTGATCAGTTCGCCGATCGCAAACATCGGCCAAATCATCATGCCGAGGTACATATTAAAGGTTACGAGATCGCCCAGCGTCAGTTCATTTTGAAAGACAAGATAAATGCCGTACGTGAGCCCGATGGCATAGCTGAGTCCAACACATAAGCGGATCGTAGGTTCAAAATAAGCATCAACTTTGGCGACGGCCAAGTTTTTCTTATACACGTCATCTGTGATTTCCGCAAAACGTTTCTCATCATTACGCTCCTGAACATAGGCGCGAATGACCCGAATCCCGGCGACCGATTCCAGTACCTGGTCGTTCATGTCCCCGAAGGCATCCTGAGCCAAGGTATATCGCTCATGGATGATTTTCCCGTAAATTTTCATCGCCAGGGCGATAAAAGGGAGGGGGATGATCGCCGCTAACGTCAGCTTCCAACTGATCAGCGTGCTCATGGCCAGGAAGATGACCGTGAGGTATGCCGTCGAGTCGGTCAGCGTCAGCATCCCGAAACCGGCGGTGGTGGCCACCGACCGCAAATCGTTGGTCGCCCGGGCCATCAGGTCGCCGGTGCGGCTCCGCTCGAAGAACGGCGGCGTCATCCGCAGCAAATGGCTCATAAACCGAGTGCGAAGCAGCCGCTCGACCAGGTTCGAGCCCCCGAACAGGGAATGCATCCATATGTACGTAATGAGATAAATGAAGATCAGTACGCCGATAATGAGTAAAATATATTGTGTTAATGATGCCCAAGTGACCGTGCCGGCCACGATTTCATCGATGGCGCTGCCAAGCAGCCGCGGCGGGGCAAGTTCCACGATGCCCACAAAGATGAGCAGGAACAAGCCGATGATGTACCGCCTTTTTTCCCGTTTGAAAAACCAACCCAAATTTTTTAAAACCGAAAACATAGTGGGGTTTCCTCCTTTGAATTCCCGATTGCCATACCTGCGGGAGAACCTCTACAAGTGTCCGAAACCTGCCAAAAACCGCAAAAAGGCATATCGTCCGAAAACGATATGCCTTAAAACCATAACATATGTCGCGTCCGTTACTTATGATAAGCAACCTCAGCGTGTATGATATCACGTTTACCCTAATAACCAGAAATGAAGCCAAAGGGGCGGTTATCGCATGAGATGAACCAATCCTGCAGGGGTTGCTCCGGTATTTAGTTGTGTACTGTGATGCGCAGAAAGATACATAGACACTAATTTCACTTTAAACACCGTGCTTCACCCTTTCTTGAATGGTAATTAATTGAATGCGATCTCGTATGTTCCCGATTTTAGCATCGCACAAAAGAAGATGTCAAACATTAATTTTCTCAGTAACTATGCAAAACTTCGAAACTTCGTCGAACAAAGGTTTGGCTTTTGGCTCGGTATCGACTACAATAAAAGGGAAGACGGTATGGAATTATTTATACCGTTGTAGTTTCACCTGAAGCACCAAGAAGGTTGGATAGATAGATAGATAGAGGAGGAGAAACGATCATGATTCATGTGAGCAACGAAGCTGTAGCATGGTTTAAGCAGGAACTGGGACTACAGGAAGGTCAGGCAATCCGCTTCTTTGCACGCTATAGTGCGGGAGGCAAGCTGCATCCGGGCTTCTCGCTAGGAATCGACGTGGATCAACCTGTATCCCCGGGGATCAAAGCCGAAGTCGAGGGGATAACGTTCTACATGGAAGAGCAGGATATGTGGTATCTCGATGGGTATCATCTCAACGTGACCTATGATCAGCAGTTGGGTGACATCGAATATGAATATGAGGTTGCGGCATCGAATTAAACCATGGCAATAAGCGCAAGAACCCAAAGGCCCGTTCATCGACGGGCCTTTTCCTTTGAAGTTTCAGACGGACGGGAGCGGGCTCGTCAATCGTCAAATAATGCTGTCTTCCATCGCAAATTCAAAATCGCCGATATCATATACTTGTACTGGCACCTCGGCTTCAATAATCCGGCGGATCAACTCCAGCTGATCGGTCAGGACTGGCACGTTCTCCCGATGGGCGGTCAGTACGATTTCCGTTTCGATCGGATCAAGGAACTCTCCGTATTGTTCGTTGTCCACCGCGTTCACCACGGTCCAGGTGACATGATCACCGAATAAGATCGAAGGACTCTTAGCCCAAGGAATCGTGAGTGCCCGCTCCAGCTTCTTGCGATTCAGCGGTTCTTCAAGGTAGGCGATCAATTCGCTGATTTTCTGCTTCACGTGCATATCATCGACGGGGTCGTTCATCAGCGGCTCGGGACTATTTTGAAATTCATAAAGCTCCATGACGGTGTTGTAAGGTACAATATATTCCACAGGCGCACTCGGCACCAGCAATTCACCATATATCGCCACCATCACGGCTTCGATCACAAATCGGCGTGACATGGTCATCCTCCTAAAACGGCCTGTAACTCATTGCTGCCTTAAGTATCTTACGACAACTCAATTTATTAAGGAGTATACCATAACCAGTTGATAAATTCAGCTTTGCTGCGCGAAAATCGGCTTTTATACGGGAAGGAGGAAATAGCGAATGACATCTAACATAGAGCGAGAAGCTCTTGGGCCATCCCCGGAAACGCAGCGTTGGATCGAGGAACAGATGGGGCAAGGCGCCAAAGTGGTCTCGGTGGTTTCTTTGAAGGGAGGCACTTCATCGGTGGTTTATGGGGTGAAAATAACCCAAGGAGATGCCTGCCACGAAGTCGTGCTTAGACAATTTACTAATCGGGAGTGGCTGCGGGAAGAGCCGGAGCTCGCGTTGCACGAGACAGCGGCGTTGCAGACGGCTAGTGCATCGGGTCTACCGTCGCCGCAAGCGCTTGCCTGTGATCCTGACGGCAGCGCTTGCGGCGTGCCGTCTATGCTAATGTCTTATCTGCCCGGTCAGGTGGTGCTGAACCCGGCAGATCGATTGAATTGGCTGGACGGACTCGCCCGGATGTTGGCGGAGATCCACGCGGTGGAAGCTTCGCCAATCCGGTGGAACTATTTTACCTATAATGAGGTATCCCGATTGACGGTGCCCCAGTGGTCCCGTGTTCCTGAGGCATGGCGGAAAATGATTGACCGCGTGCAAGGACCTGTGCCAACGTACATGTCGCAATTCATTCATCGCGATTACCACCCGGCTAACGTATTGTGGCGAGAGGGGCAGGTCAGCGGTGTCGTCGATTGGGTGAACGCGTGCATGGGGCCGGCCGGGATTGATACAGGCCACTGTCGGTTGAATCTCGTACAGATGTATGGGGTGGAGGCGGCGGATACTTTTTTGGATCACTATCTTGCTTATGCCCGGCGGGTGAGGTGCGACGTAAACGATCCCTATTGGGATATGCTATGCCTGATCGAAGTGCTGCCAGGTCCGCCCGAAGTGTATCGAGGGTGGCCGGATTTGGGACTGAACGGGTTAACGCCGGAGCTTCTCGCCCGCCGTTTGGATGAATACGCGGAGCGACTGGTTCGGAAGCTGGATACTTACGCCGCCGAACGCTAAGAAATCAACAGAGGATGTGCTAACAAATTGAAACATTGGAAAGCCTATTTGACGTTCGTTAGGCCTTATACGAAATGGATTCTACTTACCTTGTTTATAGGGATGTTGAAGTTTGGCATCCCAGCCTTGCTGCCGCTGGTGCAGAAATACGTCGTGGACGATATTTTACTGAACGGCGCAATGGTGCTGGAGCAGAAGGTGTCGCAGTTGATGATCGTACTGGGGGCTACGCTGTTCCTGTTTGTGATCGTGCGCGGTCCGGTGGAATATGCACGGCAGTATTTTGCTCAGCTGATCACGGCTCGGATCTTGTTTGATCTGCGGAACAAGCTGTACGCCCATTTGCAGCGGTTGTCTCTGCGATACTACCAAAATACGAAGGTGGGGGAAATTATCTCCCGCTTCATCAACGATGCTGAGCAGACCAAGAACATCGTCGAAGTCGGCATGATGAACGTGTGGCTGGACATGTTTACGCTGGTGTTCGTGCTGGGATTTATGTTCTATTTGAACCCGTGGCTGACACTGGTGGCCATTGCGATCTTCCCGTTGTACGCGATCGCGGTGAAAGTGCTGTACAAGCGTTTGAAAAAGCTGACCAAAGACCGTTCGGCAGCGCTCGCTGGGATCCAGGCTTATTTACATGAGCGGATTCAGGGCATCTCCGTCATCCGCAGCTTTGCCTTGGAACGTCATGATCGCAAGCGGTTTGAAGGGACAAACGGTCGGTTTCTGCAAAAAGCGTTAGCCCACAGCCGCTGGAACGCTTGGACGTTCGCCGTGATCAACACGCTGACCGATATCGCGCCGCTGCTGGTGATTGGGTACGGCGGGTATCAGGTGATTCACGGCGATTTGACGCTGGGGACGTTTGTCGCCTTTTTTGGGTATCTCGATCGGCTTTACGCGCCGTTAAGGAGATTAATTAACTCCTCAACCACATTAACACAGGCTTCGGCTTCGTGGGAGCGGGTGCTTGAGCTCATGGAGGAACCGTACGACATGACCGATGCGCCGGATGCAAAGGTCCTGCCGCAGGGCAGTCACGGCGTGATGTTCCGGGATGTGTGGTTCAAATATCGGGAAAACGGCGAATGGGTGCTAAAAAACATCTCGCTCGAAGTCAATCCCGGCCAAACCGTTGCCTTCGTTGGTATGAGCGGGGGCGGGAAATCGTCGCTGGTCGGGTTGATCCCGCGGTTCTATGACGTGCAGCGGGGGACGCTGACGGTGGGCGGCAGGGACGTCCGCGAGTGGACGATGGAAAGCTTGCGCAGCCGGATCGGCATGGTGCTGCAGGACAACTTCCTGTTTAGCGGCAGCGTGCGCGATAACATTTTGTACGGCCGGCCGGACGCCACCGAGGACGAGGTAATCGAGGCAGCTCGCGCGGCGAACGCGCATGATTTCATCATGCAGCTGCCGCAGGGCTACGACACCGAGGTCGGGGAGCGCGGCGTCAAGCTGTCCGGCGGGCAGAAGCAGCGGATCGCCATCGCCCGCGTCTTCTTGAAGGACCCGCCAATCCTCGTGCTCGATGAGGCGACGTCCGCGCTCGACCTGGAGTCGGAGCACCTGATCCAGCAGTCGCTGCAGCAGCTCTCGCGCGCCCGCACGACGCTGATCGTGGCGCACCGACTGTCGACGATCACCCACGCCGATCAGATCTTCGTGCTGAAGAACGGCGAAATCGTCGAGCGCGGCACCCACGACGAGCTGATGGCGATCCCGGACGGCGTGTACGCGCAGTTGTACAACATCCAGCATCTCAGCCCGGCGGAGAGCGTAGAGCTGGGCTGAGCGGTTGGGTTGCCCACTCTCCGGATAAGGCCATAAAAGGGCGCTATTACGCGCCTTTCTGGCCAGGTCAGGTGAAATAAGGGAAAAAAGTTCCGCTAATGCACGTGGTGATCAGCCGGAAGGCCGGTTTCTGCGGTAACGGCCGGGGAATAAAGACACATTTTACCGCTATTTACTCGGATATCGTTCGAACGGGTGAAATAAAGGAAAAAAGTTCCGTTATGGGCCGACCGAGTATGTTTGAAAGTAGATTGGTAAGCCGTACATTCGCTGTTTGACCCTGTAACGGAACTAAAAGACCTTATTTGCGTCCGAAGAGGTTCATTCCCACTCTAACGGAACGTACGGACGTTATTCGCAGCAAAGTGCCCCCAATAATCCTCAACATGCACTAATAACGTCTGCTGGTTCCGTTAGGCTGGGAAATCGCCGGGAAATAGCGGAATAAGGTCATCTGGTTCCGTTAGATTGCCGGCTCGCCAATAACAAGGCTCACCCGCGCCAGCAAAACATGCAAAAAGGCTGAACTCTAAACAATCGTTTAGAATTCAGCCTTCTTTTTTGCAGCTGATGCCTCTCACAGCTTCCCAATCACCAACGACAAGATGCCGGCGGCGATCAGCGGACCGACCGGGACGCCCCGGAAGAAGGCGACGCCCAGCACGGTGCCAATCAACAAGCCGGCGACGACGGTCGGCTGATTGCCCATCAAGGTCGCGCCGCGGCCGCCGAGCCAGGCGACCAGCATGCCGACGCCGATGGCGAGCAGGGACTTCCAGTGGAAGAAGGAAGCCCATAGCGTCTGGATGGAGATTTTGCCGCTGGCGACCGGGGTCATCACGCCGATGGTGAGGATGATGATTCCGAGCGTCAGGCCGTATTTCTCCAGCCAGGGGAAGGTTGTGTGCAAATGCAGCACGCGAAGCAGCAGCAATACAATCATCGCCACGGTAATCGGCATGTTGCTGCTGAAAATGCCCAATGCCGCTAGTAACAACAGCAGAAGGGCTGTTACATCAATTTGTTGCATGATCCACCTCCTGCGGTGAATACCGATTATTTATCTGTTGCTTGAGGTTCTCGCCCCTATGATATGCTCAGCGATCAGCTTCCCGTGACCGCGGCCCGTTTCGATAAACACCTCGTTGGCGTTGCGTCCGGAAGCGATAACTCCCGCAACGTAAAGGCCGGGCACGTTCGTTTCCATCGTCTCCGGATTAAACACCGGCTTCTCCATATCACCGGCCATTTCAACTCCGGCGGAGAACAACAGCTTACGATCAGGCCGGAACCCGGTTAACGCCAAGACAAAATCGTTTGCCAATTCCGATGTAGTCCCGTCAGGTCCTTCGATAATTACGCGGTCAGGCAGGATTTCGATCACCCGGGATTTCAGGCGCAGAGCAACCTTGCCTTTGTTGACGGCACTCTCAAACAGCGGCCGTACCCAAGGCTTGATGTTCGCGGACAAGTCCTCCCCGCGATACACGACAGTAACCTCAGCGTTCACGCGTACCAGTTCCAGCGCAGCATCTACGGCGGAGTTGCTGCCGCCGATGATTGTTACTTTCGTACCGGTGTACGGATGCGCCTCTTGGAAGTAATGCGTCACCTTGTCGGTATTTTCTCCTGGAATTCCTAAAATATTGGGGTGATCGAAATAACCTGTCGAGATAATGACATGACGGGCTTGGTATTCCGCCTTTTCACCGCCGCGTTTCTCTGAACGAACCACAAACGAGCCGTCCGGCTGCCGCACCACTTCGGTGGCTTCTTCATAGGCCAACACCGGGACATTATAATGATCACTAACCTTGCGGTAATAGGCCAGCGCCTCATGGCGGTAAGGTTTATCGTTCGCCGAAGCAAACGGTACATCTCCGATTTCCAGCAGTTCAGCGGTGCTGAAAAACTGCATATACGTAGGATAAGAATAGATGGAATGGACAAGACAATGTTTCTCTAGAACAAGCACCTGCAGTCCGCGACGCTGGCATTCGATGGCTGCCGATAGACCGCAAGGCCCTGCTCCGATGATAATCACATCCAGCATGGGAACCTCCTCATAGACATTCACTTCAAACGAATTTTTCATAACACTTCCATCCTACCGCAAATGACGCAGAATTGCCAACCATCCGCTGCGGGTTGTAAAGGGGGAAGGATGTGGCAATCCTATGAAATCTTTGGCGGACGGGGTTCAATGCAGGAGAATTGGAGTACACTAATAGTGTAAGCGGTTACCTTGGTGATTGAAGTTGAAGGAGGTGCCGAACATGCTGTCCTGGTTTAAAAAACGCAAGCCCAAACAAGTCACAATTCCTACGGCGATCAAGGTTACGTTAGATGAAGTTCGACGCGCCGTGCTGCGTTATGAAGCTGACATGCCGGAGGGAATCAACCGGTTGTCGCTGCTGCTGCCAGACGGAAGTCTGGATATGAAACGCCTGTCACGATATTTAGGCGGTGTGACGGATCAACGGTTTTACTTGTCGAGAGAAACCTATGAAATCTTTCCGGAAGAAGAGCGTGACATCCCTTATTATCTAGATATGGTGCAGGCTGCAGTAGATCATTATGTGGAGGAACGAGGCAAGCTGCCGGTGCTGGAGGATTCTCGCCAGTTGGAGGTCGATTATCGTCTGCTGATACGAGAGCATTATTTGAAGGAGATGCCGCCGTTCCCACTGTACGTGACAGATCAGGAGATGTTGTTGACCCATCGCCCCAAACAAGTGATCTAAACCTGAAAAAGCGCATTTCTGGTGAGCCGGAAGTGCGCTATTTATTTGACAGATGTTTTACAATAGAGAGAGACATATGGGGGAAAGTGGGGAACAAGGTTGCAGCTAAAAGCCATACTGTTTGACCTGGATAATACGTTAATGGATCGAGATCACATGTTCCGCAGCTTCGCCGCTCAATTAACGCAGGAGTGCCTGGTGCCAATGGACGAGACGCAGCGGGAAGCGTTGATCGCGGAGATGATTGAACGGGATAACGATGGATATCGGCCGAAGGAAGGCTTTTTTCAGGAATTGTTGGATTGGTTGCCTTGGCGTCATAAGACGAGCTTGGAGGAACTGAAAGCCTACTACAACCAACATTATATGACCTATGCAAAAGCGATGGATTATGCGGAAGAGACCCTGCGGTACTGCCGTGACCAGAAACTCCGGTTAGGGATTATCACAAACGGACATAGCAAGCGGCAACACGAAAAAATCGATTTGATCCATCTGCGTCCGTACTTTGATGTGATCATCGTATCCGGGGACGTGGAGATCCAGAAGCCTGATCCCCGGATCTATCAGTTAGCATTAGATCGGCTAGGGGTACAAGCAGAGGAGACGGTGATCGTTGGTGATCATCCTCGCAACGATATTTGGGGAGCGGCGCAGGCCGGGATTCGCGGGATTTGGCTGAAGCGCAAGCATGAGTGGGACGTGTCGCTGGAAGGCGGCAACCCATGGCGGACGGTTCAGGAGCTGAATGAAGTCCCGGCATTATTGGAATCATATCCCCAAGAGCTATGCGGGACAAGATAGTGTAAAATCTCTGTGGGTGTAGGAATTGGAAAAAGCGGATATAGAAAAAGAGCTTCTCCCTTGGTAAAGTGATGTTTGACGCACAACACACCAAGAAGGAGGAAGCTCCTGTGAGCCACTTTACCACAACAATGCCGACGATGAAAGAGATTGAGCAATGGATTTTCCGGAAAATGCAGGAGGAATTCGCTCGTGCGATGAAGCAGGTACTGGAGGCGCTGGATCAGCAGATCCTGGAGCAACGGGACCGAGAGCGTTATCGAGTAAAGGACGAGCGTGAAACAAGCGTCAACACAGTGTTCGGGAATGTG
>NZ_JADQ01000078.1:0-17391 GCF_000518465.1 Paenibacillus sp. J14
GAGACTCCACAAAAATCTGAATGGCTTTACCGGTTGTAAGTTTGCGAGTGCGATGGTCGGCAAGCAGGCCGCGGTATTCTCCGACATTCAGCAAATTTAGGCATTTACAAATGACTGATTTTGAGTTATTGTTACCCATGCTATGGTCTCCTTCTGTTATGGAGTGGGTAACATGCCTACACCTTAACAATAGGAGATTTTTTTATGAGCAACCAGAAGAATACCAGTAATAGCAACCATATTTAGGATATTTTACAAACAATTTTTCTGTAATTTCTCATGTCAGGTTTGGTGCAACGCTAGTGGGGTTTTTGCTAAAATGTACTCGATTTTTCATTTACATCCCGCCAAACCACCAAACTGAGCTTGATTCTACTCGAAATTTCATCCATAATCCGCTGCATCCCCGGGGGTTCGCTCCAATGTACTCGATTTTTCATATACATTAGGGCTAAACCCCCAAACCAAGGCTAATTATACGCGAAATTTCATACACAATAAGGACAAGACAGAATCGGAACCGATCGGCCAACTCTGCAATGCACGTCGTGGTGCCGTTGTAGGTGGTGCCGTTGTAGGTGGTGCCGTTGTAGGTAGTGTCGTTGTAGGTAGTGTCGTTGTAGGTAATGTCGTTGTTCTTAGTACCTGTTGTACGTGATACCGTTGGATACCGTGGTTCATAGAGTTGTCATTTCGTGCTCTATCCTACATTGTGCGCATGCTTTGCAACCTTAAAAACTGACGCTCAATGCACCGTTGGGTCACTCGGTAGATCAGCATGTGGCCTGACCGCCCGTCGTGCTGCCAGAAACGCGCGCTGGGAGTAGCGCGCGTTAGGAAAGTCATCGATCTATGTTGCCACCTCAACCTCAGCCGAATCAGCCGCACTTCCGTATTAACCACAGGCTTTATTGCAGCCACGCAGTTGCAACTGCTTCTGTGCCGAACTCCCCTCACACCCGCAGTTCAACAGCTTAAGTCGGTCGAAGCTCCACTCGCCCCCACAGTTAACATCTGCAGCACCTGCACCATCCGCCGCCCACAAATACAACTGATCGTTCCCCTCCTACGTCAGTCACAATCCCTATCGTACGTTTACAAATCCTTCACCTTCATCTTCAGATCATTAACCAGTTGCATGGCTTGCAGCGGGGTCATGTTCATTAAATCTGCATTTTTAATGAGGTTAATGATCGTACGAGTTGCCGGGTCTTCCGGCGCCGGAGCTGCCGGCTTCGCTTGAACTGGCGGCTCATCGTCGCCAAACATTGAAAGCTGTACGACCGGCCCAACTTCGCCGGCATCCGACTTAAGCTCAGCCGATGCCGCAGCTTCCGTTGCCCCTGCAGCCGCAGTAGCAGCAGCCTCCGCCAAAGCAGCGCCTGAAGACCCCATAACAGCTTCATCGGTGGCTGCCGTTTCCCGCACTATCGGAGCAGTCTGCTCCTTCACAAGCGGCGAAACCGCCTGCGAAGAAGACCCTGCTGTTGCTGCCGCGTCTGCTGATGCGGTTGCTTTCGCAGGCGCACCTGCAACTGCAACGCTGCTTCCGTCCGCCAACGGACTTTTCTCCTCCAGCTCTTTCAGCAGCCCGTACGCCCGGCCAATGATCTCATCCGGCAGGCCGGCCAGCCGCGCGCAATAGATGCCGTAGCTCGTGTCAGCCGCGCCGGGGATCAGCTTGCGCAAGAAATGCACCTTGTCGCCGCTTTCCTGCACTGCCATGCTGTAGTTGTTCAACCCGCGCAGGCTGTGCTCCAAATAAGCCAACTCATGGAAATGCGTCGACACCAGCGCCTTACAGCCAATCCGGTCGTGGACGTATTCAATCACGGCCTGTGCAATTGCCATCCCTTCGCTGGTCGATGTGCCCCGGCCCAACTCGTCGATGATGATCAAGCTGCGCGGGGTAGCCTTCTCCGTCATGATCTGAATATCGGCCATCTCCACCATAAAGGTACTCTGCCCGCCAATCAGATCATCTGCGGCCCCAATCCGCGTGAAGATGCGATCCACCAGCGGGATTTCCGCTTTAGCTGCAGGGACAAAGCTGCCGATCTGCGCAAGGATGGAAATCAGCGCGACCTGACGCATATACGTACTTTTTCCGGCCATGTTAGGTCCCGTGATCAGCAGGATGCTCGCCTCATCCTTGCGGAGCTCCGTGCTATTAGCGATAAATGCCGTATCTTTCATCACCGCTTCCACCACCGGATGCCGGCCTTGCTCCACGACGAAGTCGTAGCCATCGGTCAGCTTCGGCTTCACAAAGCTGTTGTCCGAGGCTACCTGCGCCAGCGAGCGCAACACATCGATTTCAGCGATTTGCTCAGCCAGCTTCTGCAAGCGAGGGATATCCGCAGCGATCCGTTCACGCAGCTCGTTAAACAGCGTGTATTCCAGATCGACCATCTTCTCCTCAGCTTCGAGAATCAGCGCTTCCTTCTCCTTCAGTTCCGGGGTAACAAAACGTTCTGCATTCGCCAGCGTCTGCTTCCGTTCATACCGCCCTTCCGGCAATGCAGACAGATTGGCGCGCGTCACTTCGATATAATAGCCAAAAACTTTGTTGTAACCGATCTTCAGCGATTTGATCCCCGTTGCTTGCCGTTCAGCCGCTTCCAGCTCGGCGATCCAGCGTTTACCGTTAACGCTGGCTTCGCGAAGCTCGTCCAATCTTGCATGATACCCAGCCTTAATAAGGCCTCCATCCCGCACCGACACTGGCGGTTCGTCAGCGATCGCTGCATCAATCATGTCGGCCAGATCCGCACACTCATCCATTGCCGAAGCAATCCGCTTCAACGTGGTTGAGGCCGAGTCTGCGCACAGCGTCTTGATCGCCGGCACCTGAAGCAGCGACGTTTTGAGGGCGACCAAATCCCGACCGTTCGCATTGCCGAAGGCGACGCGTCCCACCAGCCGCTCTAGATCGTAGATGTCCTGCAAAGCACCGCGCAAATCCTCGCGCAAAATAAACGCGCTGTGCAGATGCTCCACTGCCTCCAGACGTTCCTCGATCCGCGTCTTCTGCAGCAGCGGCTTGTCGATCCAGCGCCGCAACAGCCTGGAGCCCATTGACGTTTCCGTGCGGTCAAGCAGCCACAGCAGCGATCCTTTTTTCGAACGCTCGCGAACCGTCTCAACCAATTCCAGATTCCGTCGTGTAAACGGGTCCAAAATCATAAAATGCTCCGGCTCATAAGCCGATATTTTCGTAAGTTGTCCCAGCGAGCGCTTCTGCGTCTCGCTTAAATAACCGACCAGGACAGCGATATTGTCCCGCCGCTCCGGCTCCAGACGAATCCATTCGGCCTCGCCAAACAGCGATCGTGCCGTATCTTCCTTCGCTTTCGCCCAAGGCGTATACACGACGGGCTTGCTCAGCGGAGCAGCTTGTCCCGCAATCCAATCCAGCAGTTCCTTGTCCCCGATGATTTCCGCCGGGTCGTACAGGCCAATCTCGTCGCGCAGCCACTCTTTGTTCGCCGGCGCCGACGTCGCGTACAGCTCCCCCGTGGACAGGTCACAGGCAGCCAGAGCCATCATCCCCTGCCGTTCAGTGACCGACACGATGTAGTTGTTCGTCCGTTCGCCGACGGTTTTCCCTTCCATGATCGTCCCCGGGGTGATGACCCGGACGATCTCACGCCGAACCATGCCTTTGGTTTGCGACGGGTCCTCCATCTGTTCGCAGATCGCAACTTTGTATCCTTTTTCAATCAAACGATGAATATAATTGTCCGCCGAATGGTAGGGAACACCGCACATTGGAATTTTCTCTTCGGCGCCCCCGTCCCGCCCGGTCAGTGTAATTTCAAGCTCCTTCGCAGCCAGGATTGCATCCTCAAAAAACATTTCATAGAAATCGCCCAGCCGGAAAAACAGAAACGCATCCTGCGCTTCCGCCTTAATCCGTAAATACTGCTCAATCATCGGCGTGTAGGTAGCCATGATTCCCCTCCAATTAACCTAAGCACATTCAGGTCTTTCATAGAATCCTATTATACCAGAAAAGGGCAACCCGGTTATGAAGGATTTTGCAATTTCCAGGCGGGGCGAATATCCACAGATTCGTCCCAGACATAGCCGGACTGAATGGCATTCAGTAAAGGTTCGATATATCCCTGATATCGCGTATAGTCGGGAACTTCATGGATATCGGCGATCAGGCGGGGTAACGCTTCGCGAAGCGGTTGCTTTCTGCCGGTGTAAAACGCCGTCCAAACCGCCTCCTTCTCCAACGGTCGTGCCTTTAAGCGTTCCGCATGCTCGATAATGAAGCGCGCCAATGCCACGACCCCTTTGGTGACGAGCGGAGAGATTAGGAAGCTAGGTAAGGTGCGATATTCGAAGCCGCCGTACTCCTTGAACCGAAAATCGCCGAGAAACCCGTACTTCGGTCTACGTGGCGCACTTCGGGGATCCTCCAGTAGAGCCAGCGGCAGCGCCAGGTAATTGTCGAGCGTCCGCAGCAACTCTGGAGTTAACGACACTCCGCTGAAATGCAGGTGTCCGCCCAACGGAAAACCGCGTTGCGGCATCGCCCCCGCCTGCCAGATCAGCCCTTGATCTTCGATGGAAGCTCGGGCTTCATGAAATGCGCGCAGCAAATGAACGACAACATCGCGCGGTTCCTTGCCGGGGCGCGGCCTTAGCTCTGCCAGCGGAAATATCCGCTGCCCGCGATATCGCAACACATCGCAGCCCGCTTCCCCATGAAAGTGCAAGAAACGGGAAGCCGGAATCACTTTCCCATGGGCACGATCAAACAGCAAAAACTCGGGGTCCATCCCAATCAACCGCTCTGTCGGTGAGTCCAGCAGCTTCTCCTGTTCCTCCAGGGTATCTCGCATCGCCTGGGCGATGGCCTTGGTTGCCGCGCTGCCGAGGTCCGAGATTGGGGTGATGGAATCCACCGTAAATTTCCCCTCTTCCCCGGCCGAGATCACCACTTCACCAAAATCAAGTCCCACGGCGTATAGCGCCCGAACCGCCGTGTTCGTCAGGCGTTTATAAAGCGGTGACTCCGGGGACAAGGCTTCCCCCAAGAGCGGGAGCGTAAGCCCCGCTTTACCAAGCGGACGTACCTCCCAGGCCCGCAAGTGGAATACCGTAACGGCATAGCGGCGGAGATATGACGCAGTAGTGCTTGCAGCTGTTTGAGCGGTTCTTGCCTCAGGCGTTGGCTTCAGCCCAGCGGTTTCGAGCCGGCGCCGCCAGTCTTCCAGCGAGTGTGTCGGCCGTCCCAACACGATTTCCTGGACCCGGCCGCCCCAATACGCTTCCTCGCGTCCGTAGTAAATCCATTGGGAATCGTCTGCAGCGGTTCGTACGAGCCGCCTTCCCGAAGCGGCACCTGCCCCCGCTGACTTCCTGCCGAAACTCGAAGATGTACGCGATAACGCTCTGCTGGATGATTCCGGTCCTTTCAACACCCGGTAGGGTCCGCCCAAACGTTCCAACGCCTGCAGCAGCCGAGCTTTAAATGTGCTGGAGCCCAGACGCATTTTTAGTACGAGGTGCTCATCCTTCACCACTGAGTTCATCCCCCGTCTTCGATAGAGGTATTATTCAAAAATAAAAACAAAAAGAGGGCAGCCGCCCTCTTCGACGACGCCCCTGCCGCATATGCTACAGTGTACACTGAAACTGTTGATACTTACCCCTTTGCCTACTTGCTTCCTGATCGAATTACAGTTCGTCGTCGAGGAGATCCGGATCCAAATCTTCATAATCGCCGAGCTCGGAGCCGAAATCGTAGTCCTTGTCATCAATGCCGCTGTTCGGCACGACCAGCACGTTCAACTTCGTTTCGGCAACCAGTTCCACCGCGAATTCGCGTTCCACCCGAATGGATACGCGGCCGTCTCCCGATACGGTGGCTTCGACGGTGCTCGGTTCCTGCGTGGCTTCTGCGGACACTTCCACCGTCGACGAACGGTGTCTGGAATCCAAGTAGTTCAGCGGTACATTCTCAACATACGATACCGTTTCTTTAGCGACCTCGGTCTGCGAGTTCTTGTCGTACGAATACCAGATGTTAATATCGTAAGTACCAATAACTTCAATTCCGTCTCCCGCTGCGACCGCTTCGTACTGGTGGTTGATGATCCAGGCCCCCAGGATGCTCGACGGTTTATGAGGGGGAGTCACGGTATGTGTTACGGTAGAGAACTTACGACCTTTGCCGCAGATCGCTTTCGTGATGATCTCTCTACTTTGATATTTCAATGACATGTTAGAACCTCCTCCATACATCATTCAATACAAGTGTATGCAGGACATTCGTCTAGGGTGACAACTATTTTATTGACGCCTGTTTTCGTTTTGCTCCCCGTTTTTCCGCGATTCGTGGAATGGGAGCCTTATTTTTTTTGGAGACAGCTAGATATAAGGAAAGTTCTCGGCATAACTGCAAAATGGCTGAACGCATTTCAAATTCCTCACGGGTTGAAGGCATTTCCATTTTCTTGAACTCCTCCTCCAGCTCCGCGAGCATCTGCTCGGTAATCCCCGTATATTCCTCTTGATTCACATCTACGCTAAGCCGATCAAACAATACAGCCACAAATTCGCCTTGCGGGATCCGATGGTACACCTGCGAAATCAGCTCCAGCATCCCTTCGATCCGGCTTAACTGTTCTTTGCGCATGATAAAATACGCCGTCCAGGCCTCGTTGGGCGAGATCATCTGGTTCTCGGCTGCCCGCTTCGCGAGCGCATAACCCTCGTCGATCTTTCGGGCCGCATCGGTGATCTCCTTGCCATCCCATAAGCGGTAGGGATCACGCAACGAAGCGGCAATCTCCTGAAATATGCCGGAAAACAAAGCATCCACCTCACGCCGAGTTTCCAGCAGCTTGTCTTCCGTTTTGGGCATGTACAGAAAATTGACAACCATGGCCGAACCCAACCCAATGATCAGCAGCTCCACCTGGATTAACAGCACGTGCCAGGAGATCTCCCCGCCGCTAAATACGCGGAACACGACAACGGAGCTGGTCACAATCCCTTCCTTGAAGCCCGCGCGAGCGATCAATGGGAAAGCGACGAGGATGTAAATGGCCAGCACCCAAATATGAAACCCGAGGAAGTAGAAGATGCCAAAAGCAAGCAACAACCCCAAAGTTGAAGCAAAAAAACGTGCCGTTATCGATGCCAGGCTGCGCTTGCGGGTGACGTCGACCCCTAAAATCGCCAGCAGTCCCGCCGAATTGGCACCAGGCACCCCTAAGGCATCCGCAATAAATATTGCCATTAACGTGGCAATGGCCGTTTTGATGACTCGAAAACCCATGAATTCTCACCCTTTTTGTCGAAAGCGATCTATGAAAATATCCTACTTGATTTTCGGAATCCAAACAATCCCATTTCTCCTGATCTGATCGAACGGGATCATGCTGCAAAGCGACCTTGCACAACAATGATCCGTGAAATCCTCATTCGAAATTCGAATGGTCGCAGGCCGTTTTGATCACCGACCACGGACCGGCAGGGTAACGTCAACACAAGTCGGACTCCAAGAGCTGCAAAGACTGTCCCTTGCTTGAGGAGTGCACCTGAACAAGCAAAAGGGCCTGACCCTACATGCCTGGCACAGGACAGCAAAGAAGAAGATCGCCAACTACCTGACCAAGCTGGCCGGATAGGGCGATCTTCCTGTTTTCTTAAATAATTAGAATCAGAACTGTCTTGCATTGATATTAAGTTTGTATTTATCCCCAGTTTTATTATAGATATAAACTTCCCAATCTCCGGATAATCCATTACCTAACATATCTTCAAAGCTTATTGTTTTTTGACTTCCTCCCTTTAATTCATAACCATCTGTAATTTTCAGACCATTACGGCTGATATCAATAAAGACAGATGAAGAAGCATTATTTTTAACCCAAACGTTCAAATAGATACCATTTTCGGGCGCTGTAGTAAATTTACCAGTATATGCCGAAGAACCTGTATGAGTGACATTATTAATGAGATGCGCATCCATTGGATAGAACATGTTGTCATCAATAATTGTAGGTTTAATGTTTGATACTTCTTCCGTAGCTGACAATGACACCACAGATTGAGCGGATACCGGAGCAACATTTTCAGACGCAGATGCAACCGGGGCAAGAGATAACAAAGCCGATGCGATCAAAACAGCTGATACCTTTGTTTTCTTCACAGACTTGTAAACCTCCAAAAAAAATTCTAATTTATGTAAATAAACGGTTTGTGTAGATATCATACAATATTAGCCAATTCTGGCGGTTACGTTTTTTTCATTTTTAAGAAACCGAAGTTTATACTTTTCTATATTTCCCTCTTTTTTCTTAGTTTTAAGTTGTTTATTGACCAGTGAACTTGTTCCTAACGCGATAATTCAACATATGCCAGCCCACGGTGCGCTTATTTTGACTTTTGATTTCCTGATAATGGGGAAATCTTGTAGGGAGCGTTACCGCTCCCTTACCAGCTTCCGCTCGATATAAACGACCATCTGGTACATCGCCGTCGCCACGATGGCGATGATGACCAGGCTCGACAGCACCAGGGTGAAGTTAAACACTTGAAACCCGTAGACGATCAGGTAACCAAGACCGATTTTGGCTACGAGGAATTCTCCAACGATAACCCCGACCCAAGCCATCCCTACGTTCACCTTCAGCGTAGATACGATGGTTGGGAACGAAGCCGGCAGAATTACCTTCAAAAATACATCGCGTCGGCTCCCCCCAAACGTGCGAATCACCTTCACAAAGTTCGCGTCGACTTCGTTGAAGCTGTTAAAGACGACAAGGGTGGTCACAATCACCGTAATCGATAACGTCGTAACCACAATTGCTGTGAAGCCAGCACCAAAGAGGACGATAAAGATCGGGCCCAGCGCCACCTTCGGCATACTGTTAAACACGACCATGTAAGGATCCAGCACACGCGATAGAAACGGCGACCACCAAATCAGCACAGCTAGCAATGTGCCTATCAGCGTTCCCAGCAGGAAGCCTACCGCTGTCTCGCCAACCGTCATCGCCAGATGCGGCCACAATTCTCCGCTCAGCGCATCCTTTACGATCTGTCGTCCTACCTTGGACGGGTAGCTGAAGATCAGCACATCAATCCATTTCAGTTGGCCTGCCAGCTCCCATAATCCTACAAACAATACGAGGATCAAGGTCTGCACACTCAATACGTAACGACTCATTCGCCGTTTGCGTTTGCGGTGTTGCAGCCATTTCTCCTGCAGCCAGTCTTCTGAAGCGGCCGGTTTTGTCACAGGCGGTGCCAATGGCTATCCCTCCTCCCTTTCCGACGTCTCCAGATCGCGCCAGATTTCATGGAATAGTTCATTAAAGCCTTCGGCCTCCCGGGCATAAAACGGTTGAGCTTTCCGGATATTTTTCGGAATCTCGTACATGCTGCGAATTCGGCCTGGTCGGGGCGCCAGCACGATCACCCGATCGCTGACCGCAATCGCCTCCGATAGATCGTGGGTCACCAGTACCCCCGTTTTCTTCCGCTGCTTTAGCGTCCCCCACACCAAATCCTCAAGCTGCAGCTTTGTTTGGTAGTCCAGCGCCGAGAAGGGCTCATCCAGCAGCAACAGCTCCGGATCGGTCGCCAGCGTTCGCACAAGGGCCACCCGTTGACGCATTCCGCCCGACAGCTGATGGGGATACAAGTCCGCGGTATCGCCAAGCCCCATTTCGGCCAGCAATGCCCGCGCGTGCTCCACTCCTTCCGGCGTTAACCTTCCGGTCAGCTCCAACCCCAGCACGGTATTGCTCAGAATCGTCCGCCACGGGAACAAATAGTCCTGCTGCAACATATAACCCACTTGCGGAGTAGGGCCCGTTACCGGTTTGCCGTGCAGGAGCACCTCTCCTCGAGATGGGGCTAACAGACCAGCCATGACGGAAAGAAGCGTGGTCTTTCCGCAACCGCTGGGACCAACCAAACTGATGAATTCGCCAGGCTCTACCGCTAAGTTCATCCCTTGCAAGGCGAGGACGGCCTCCCGGTCCGTCACGTAGACCAGATCTAGGTTTTTTAGTTCCACGACAGATGGCAAAAGCGCTCACGCTCCTTTTCCGTTCACGTTCATGTTATTTGACGGAGTTGACGACTTTCTCGGCAAAGCTGTTATCCACCAGCTTATTGGCTTCTACCCGTTCATTGAGTTCTCCGGCGCTTTCCATCACATCAAGCAGGTTGTTCCAGGCATCCTCTGCCAAAGCCGGCGTTTCTGCATAACTTCCCTGCTCCTGGTACCGCTTGATCGAGCTGACCAAGATCTCCATGTCCGTATCTTTGAAATATGGCGCAACCGTCTCAGCGATTTCTTCCGGCGTATGCGATTGAACCCAGCGCTGGGCTTTATGAATCGCATTCGTAAATTTCTGAACGATTTCCGAGTGTTCGTTGATATAGCTCTGCTTGGTCATAAATACCGTATAAGGCAGCCTTCCGCTCTCCGTACCAAAGGAAGCGACGACATATCCTTTCCCTTCCTTCTCCACGATGGAGGCTTGAGGTTCAAACAGTTGAACGAATTGTCCCGTTCCCGATATGAATGCAGCCGTGATGTTGGCGAAGTCCACATTCTGGATTAACTCCAGATCCTGATGCGGATCGATTCCATGCTTGCGCAGGGTGAACTCGCCCGCCATTTGCGGCATGCCTCCTTTTCTTTGACCCAGAAAGACGCTCCCCTTCAGCATCTCCCAATCAAATTCGGCGGAGTCCCGGGCAACCAGGAAGGTACCGTCGGTTTGCGTCAATTGGGCAAAGTTGATCACTGGATCTGTAGAGCCTTGCTGGTATACGTAAATCGACGTCTCCGCTCCGACTAGTGCCACGTCGATGGCTCCGGACAGCAGCGCCGTCATCGTTTTGTCACCACCCGCTGTTGTTTGCAGCTCCACGTCCAATCCTTCTTCTTTAAAGAAGCCTTTTTCCAATGCGACGTACTGAGGGGCATAAAATACGGAACGGGTAACTTCCCCGATTCTGACCTTTTGTGCTTTGCCGCTTCCTCCGCAAGCGCTAAGTGCTGCGGTTAGGAGGACGATGAGCGTAATCCATAACCCCTTTCTCACGTTGTTCATGCCATTCACCTCTCCTTCTAAATGGGGTTTCATAGCCAATCGTTGTCTATCGGTTGGCCAGAAGATACTAAATACTATGCGATAGCCTAACAAAAGGTTAAGCCGTGCCGGGCCACTCCAAGTTTGATGCACAAAAAAAGCCGCCCCTAAGCACGGATGAATCCGCCTTAGGGACAGCTGTTGATCGATATCGCTTTAGATGCCGTAAATGCTTTTGAATTTTTGCTCCAAATAATCTGCAAGATAGTCCGGGTTTAGCTCCTCGCCGGTGACCGCAAGGATCAACTCGGACGGTTTGCGGCTCTTGCCGTATTTGTAGATTTTGTCAGTCAGCCATTCCTTGATGGGCTGGAAGTTGCCTTCGGCGACGAGCTCTTCAAATTGCGGCAGCTCTTTCCGCAGCGTATTGGCGATTTGGGCAGCATACATGTTGCCAAGCGCATAGGATGGGAAGTACCCAAACAGACCGGCCGACCAGTGTACGTCCTGCAGAACGCCAAGCCCGTCGTTAGGCGGAGTCAAGCCGAGATAGTCGCGGTATTTCTCATTCCAGACTTTCGGCAGCTCGCTGACCGGCAACCCTTCATTAAAGAGCATCTTCTCAATCTCATAACGGATAATAATATGCAAGTTATAAGTCAGCTCATCCGCTTCAATCCGGATTAAGGAGTTCTCTACACGATTGATGCCGCGGAAGAACTGCTCCGGCGTAACCCCTTGAAGCTGTTCTGGAAAATGCTGCTGCAACTCGCCGAAATACCGTTGCCAGAATTGCAGGCTGCGCCCAACGAAGTTCTCCCAGAAACGGGACTGGGACTCATGGATCCCCATCGACGTTCCTTGGCCCAGCGGCGTTCCAGCCAGCTCTTTCGATACGTTCTGCTCGTAAAGCGCATGCCCGCCTTCATGCAAGGAACTGAAGATGGCACTGGCGACATCATCCTGCTTGTAGTTCGTAGTGATCCGCACGTCGCCATGGTTGATCGTGGTTTGGAACGGGTGAACCGTTTCGTCAATCCGTCCGGCTTCAAAATCGTAGCCGATTTGTTTGAGCAGGAACCGGCTAAACTTCGCTTGCTGCTGGTTATCATACAGCTGGTTCAGGAATGGAGCTTCCGGCTTATTTTTCGCTCCAGCTACCGCCTCAACCAAGGGAACGAGTCGATCGCGCAGCTGGCCAAAAACTTGATCGAGTTTCTCCGTAGTCAGGTCCGGTTCATACATATGTAGTAACGTATCATAACGCGTAGCCTTCGGACCCCAGTAGTCGATAAACTCCTGAATCTTTGCCACAATTTTCGTTAAATAAGGCTCGAATCCGGCAAAATCGCTGTTCTCCTTAAAGTCTTCCCACACCGTTTCAGCATGGGCCGTCAGCTCTGTATATTCGCGGAATTTCTGCGGCGGAATCTTGACGCTTCTGTCGTATTCCTCCTGCACATCGAGCACCATCCGGCGCTTCACGTCATCCAATTCCTCCAGGACGGCAGGCTGGTTTAAATAAGCTAAATACTCGCCCATCTCGGCTGACGTTTGCAGCTTAAAGGCTTCCGTGGACAACAAACCAATGGTCGCTGCCCGAGTCTCCGCCCCTTTGCGCGGTGCACCGGTGCGTAAATCCCAGTTCATCAGAGATACCGCTTCCCCGTATGCATGAATCTTCTGCAGAAGCTCCCGAAAGAGCTCCCATTTCTCAACCGTTTCCTGTTTCATGACAACTCCCGCCTTTACTGGTGAAATATAGTTGCTACTCTTGATGATACTTTTAACTAAACGTATAATCAAATTTTAAGTAGACGAATTCGCAAATTGAAATATTACTTTCAAGAAAAGGAGTTGCCTCTCCCTATGAAAATTACGCTTAACGCAGCGGCCAAAAAACTGATCGACGACAAATTGGCTGGCCAGCCTGGCTTGCTCCGCCTCGTCTACGATACGGAAAACTGCGGCTGCGGCATGAGCGGCGTTCCCGTATTGAATATCGTATCTGAGCCAGGACCCTACGATATTCCTATGGACAATGAAGCCTACCCATTTTGGATTGACAAAATGCAGGCTGTTTTTTTTGAGGAGGAGTTGTCCCTGAAAGGCGAAGATGCAACCGGGACATTCCGCTTGGATGGGCCTTCCCAGTTCTACAAATCCAATATTCCATTGGTTGACCGCCGGTAATTCGCGGATATGTGCCAACAGCAGACAAGGAGGCAATAACATGAATCAATTAGAGTCGATACTGGAGTTCAACCGCAAATTTGTCGAGGAGAAGGAATACGAGAAATATGTTACGGATAAATTTCCGGAGAAGAAAATGGCGATCGTGACCTGCATGGATACGCGGCTCGTCGAACTACTCCCGAAAGCGATGAACCTGCGCAACGGTGATGTGAAGCTGATCAAGAACGCTGGTGCCATCATCTCTCAGCCTTTTGGAAGCGTCATGCGTAGTCTTCTTGTTGCGATCTACGAACTGCATGCTCAGGAAGTCTTTATCGTGGGTCATACTGGCTGCGGGATGGCTGCGCTCAATTCGGACCGGATGATTGGTTCCATGCGGGAGAGAGGCATCAGCGATGACACGCTGAACACGATCGAAAACTCCGGCATTAAGCTAAACAAATGGCTGCGCGGTTTCGATAACGAGAAGGAAGGGATTATTCGGACCGTCAATATTGTCAAGAAACACCCGCTCCTTCCTGCTGATGTTCCGGTTCACGGGTTATTGATTGATTCGACGACAGGCGAACTGGAGCTGGTTATTGACGGGTACCAGCCTCTTCCGAAATAAGTCCGACACGACTGGAGTTTACCTGCATCTATGGGAAAGGAATGGAACAGAGAGATGACGTATAATTTCGACGAACGTGTGCCGCGAAAAGGAACCTACTCCGAGAAATGGGATACTGGACAGGAGCTGTTTGGGGATCCAGACGTATTGCCTTTGTGGGTAGCGGACATGGATTTCCGTTGTGCACCAGCCATTGTCCAAGCCGTCACGGAACGGGCCAAGCTGGGGATTTACGGCTATACTTCCCGGCCTAAAGAATATCTGGAGGCGATCACCGGTTGGCTGGAGCGCCGTCATAACTGGAACGTTCATCCGTCCTGGTTGACCGACACTCCCGGCGTCGTACCAGCGCTTAGCGTAGCTGTACAGGTATTAACCGAGCCAGGAGATCGGGTGATCCTGCAATCCCCGGTCTATAATCCGTTCTATGATGTGATCCGCAACAATGGCCGTGAAGTTGCCGAAAATCCGTTGATTCTCAAGGATGGACGTTACCGGATGGACTACGATCATCTGGAATCGTTGATGCAAGACGGAGCGAAGCTGTTGCTGTTGTGCAGCCCCCATAATCCCGGCGGACGGGTCTGGACCCGGGAGGAGCTGGAACGGGTTGGCGAGTTGTGTCTGAACTATGGTGTGAAGGTCGTCTCGGACGAAATTCACAGCGATTTGGTCTTCGCCGAATACCGTCATGTGCCGTTTGCCTCGATGTCCGAAGCCCTGGCGGGAATTACGATTACCTGCGCGGCTCCTTCCAAGACGTTTAACATCCCTGGACTCGCGACAGCTTATACGATTATTCCCAACGTGGCTATCCGTAAGCAATTTAGCGAACGGATCAAAGCCCAAGCCATCGGTTCGCTGAATTTTTTTGGCCCTACCGCGACAATCGCAGCGTATACGCAAAGTGAAGAATGGCTTGATGCCGTCCTGATCTATATTCGTGCCAACCGTGACTTCGCCGTCGCCTATCTCGCCGAACATCTGCCAGCGGTGGTCCCTGTTCTATCCGAAGGAACCTACTTATTATGGCTGGATTGCCGTGCACTCGGATGGAAGAAAGCCGAGATGAAGCAAGTGATGTATAAAGAAGCAAAAATCGCCTTTACCGAAGGTTCCATCTACGGCCAGAACGGCGAAGGGTTCCTGCGGATCAACCTGGCGTGTCCACGCTCGTTGCTGGAGGAAGCTCTGGAACGCTTTTGCACAGCCGTTGCTGCTCATCATGCTTGATGGCCAGTATCATGAAATCAGCGTAAACATATCAAGCCGGAAGACGATAAGTCTTCCGGCTTATTTTTTTATGCTCTTCTCATGTAAGCGCGCACCGTCATCGGTGCAAATACCGCTACAATCACGGCTGCTCCAAAGAGCGAGCTCAGCATATCCCCACCGATGGTTCCATGGTTCACCAGTTCCCGTACCGCTGTCACCAAATGCGAAATCGGATTGATGTTTGCAAACCATTGCAGCCATTTCGGCATCGTTTCAACTGGAACAAACGCATTGGACAGGAACGTTAATGGAAACAACACGATCATGGATATGCCTTGTACGCTGGATGCCGTTCGTGCGATGACGCCAAAGAAAGCAAAGATCCAGCTAACTGCCCAGGAACATACGATCACCAGCAACGCTGCTAGCACGACATTACCCAATCCTCCATCTGGACGAAGTCCCATGATGTAACCCATGGCAAACGTCAGCACCGTTGCAATCGTATATCGGACGGTATCGGCCAGCAGGGCGCCGGCTAATGGCGCAATCCGCGCGATTGGCAGCGACTTAAAGCGGTCGAAGACGCCCTTCTCCATATCCTCGCGCAGCTGTACGCCCGTAACGACAGAAGTAGAAATGACGGTTTGCACCAAAATCCCTGGAATAATCACCGGCAAGTAGCTCATCACATCCCCCGAGATCGCTCCGCCAAAAATATACGTAAACATCAGTGTAAAAATAATCGGCTGAAACGTCACATCAAATAATTGCTCCGGTGTCCGCTTGATTTTTAACAATCCTCGATACGCCATGGTCAACGAGTGATGAAGTGATTGTCGGAAGTTCGTTTGATTCTTTAGAGGCTGTACGGCCTTCGCATTAATATCCGCATGATTCATGCAATGACCCCCTTCTGATCAAGAACATACGCCTGTGGATCTGCAGTGTTCTCTTCAACACCCCGCCCGGTCAGTGTTAAGAAGACTTCATCCAGCGTTGGCTTCTGAACGCTTAATTCCGCCAAATCCACGCCTGCTTCACGCAAAGCGATCAATAGATCAGTCACCAGATCAGCCTCCGCCATTGGGGCGGTAATTTTCCCTGCCTCTGCTGTGAGGGTGGAAGGCACTTTCAGCACCCGCTCCACAATTTGGCGAGTTGCTGTCAAATGAAGCGGATCCTTAATTCTTAACTGCAACGACGAAGCCCCTACCGACGTCTTTAACTCATCGACTGTGCCTTCTGCGATGACCTGTCCGCGATCAATAACGGCGATCCGGTCTGCCAGTTGGTCAGCTTCATCCAGGTACTGAGTGGTTAACAACACCGTTGATCCAGTCGCCACAAGACGGCGAATCGTCTCCCACATCTGCGAGCGCGTCCGCGGATC
Organism: Paenibacillus sp. J14; assembly: GCF_000518465.1. NCBI lineage: Bacteria > Bacillati > Bacillota > Bacilli > Caryophanales > Paenibacillaceae > Paenibacillus > Paenibacillus sp. J14. Next base: position 16,493 of record NZ_JADQ01000078.1, read on the forward strand.
CAGCCCGGTTGTCGGTTCATCCAGGAAGATCAGCGGCGGCTGGGCAATCAGGCTCGCGGCCAAATCCAGCCGCCGGCGCATTCCGCCAGAGAAGTGCTTCAGCGGGCGCTTGGCCGCTTCCGACAAGCCGAACTCCTCCAGCAGCTCTGCCGCTTTCCGGCGAGCCTCGCTGCGCCCCAAGCCTAACAGCCTGGAGAAGATTATGAGATTTTCCGTAGCACTCAGCGTTTCGTCCACCGAGGCGTACTGTCCGGTCACCCCGATCAACTGACGGACGATATGCTGCTCTTTGACAACATCGTGTCCAAAAATGCGGGCGGAACCCGCATCGGGACGCAGCAAAGTCGCCAGCATACGAATCGTCGTTGTTTTTCCCGCTCCATTGGGTCCCAGAACGCCATATATCATCCCGCTCCCCACCTGCAAATTCACTCCATCAACCGCACGGTTCGTTCCAAATATTTTCACGAGTCCCTCAGCCTCAATCGCCGGCTTACTTGCGCCGCCCGTGAAAGCGGAAGTTTTCGTCATCATCGATGATGTCCTCCTATCCTTCAACCAATTTGTTTTACAGTTAGGAGAGTAACGGAGGTAGTTAAACTGAATTTAAACAATCATAACCACCCGTCCAACGGGTGGTTTGCTCTTGGGGTATAACCCCTTGTTGCCAAACTGCGCCTAAAGACGCTAGCCTGACAATAAAATTGTTCAGGCTCAGTGTTTTTGTCACTTTCACTTACCAGTTAAACTGGTTTACTTTTTCTTGCTACCGTTTCTGCTAAATGGATCTTCATACTCTTTGACGCTCAGTTTATCGATTGCCTGGTCATGTGCTTCCTGCTCGCGGATATACTTTGCGACAGTGGCCTCATTCAAGCCCACTGTGCTTACGTAGTATC
>NZ_JADQ01000079.1:0-17346 GCF_000518465.1 Paenibacillus sp. J14
ATATGAATGCCTATATCGAATCATTTCATAGCATATTGGAACGCGACTTGTTTAGCAGACGAGAATTTATGACGTTTGAAGAAGCGTTTATCGCACTTGATCAATATATGGACTTTTATAATTATCGAAGAATGCATGGTAGCCTGAAGCATATGGCTCCCATGAAGTTTTCGTTATGGGTCAAAATGCTAGAGGATACCTCAAAGTTCCATAAATCGATGTAAACACACAAGAAAATGAGCTGGACTGCGATAACACAAAACTTGTAGGTCAGGACTCCGGATTTAGGGGGCCTAGCCGCTTTTGCAGTTATTTCAGGAAAAACAGCGATTCCAGCTCAAAATAACTGTATTTTTGCAGGAATCGTGTGCATGACGGGTGTGTTAGGGGGCTATTTTTACAGGAATCGTGCAATCGCATAAAAACGGCGAGTAGAGGGCACAGCGTGCGAGTACCGAAAAGCGCTCCAACTCCACCTATCCCAACGTTCCTATCTTACCCCATCACAACTTCTCAAGCTCGCGAAGTAAGTACTCTCGGCGTTTCGCAATATAGTCGAGAATGACCTGACGGTCTGACAGGAGGACATCGGTGGAGTACTTACGCGTGGAATCGGCCATAAGCGCAGGCATCAATGAGGAGTGAAGTGAGTTAATCGTTGGAGCCAGCTGACTCACCGTAAAATGTCGCTCCAGAATCTCCTTCAGTGTCTTGCGATATTGCCTCCGAACCGAGGGGAAGGAGAGCAGCTTTTGGGTCAGCCCGTTGTATCCTTTGATCCGGACGTTGTCGATGTCGCTGAGCTTCCCGTAACTGTTTCTCCCCCAGGTACCCTCGTAATCCCAAGGGCTCATTTGATATTTGAGGCTGCCCTTCTTGCGGAAGATGGCATAGTTTTGAGTAAAGCCGTCAAAGTTTCCGGTGCACACCGCCCCGCCTAACCACCGTAAATACTCCGGAATATCTAAATGCTTCTTCATATAAGCTAGAAGCCTTCGCCCCTTGAGGGTATGAATCCGTTCCACAAACCGCGAGATTCGTGCCAACTCCTGAGAGGTTCCTATCACCAGCTCATAGCCAGAAGCCAGGTTACGCTTGCGTTTTCCCCCCTCACCAATCAGCCGAAAGTTGGCGTTGTTATTGATCGCATAAAGCAGCGAGCTCGTGTTCACTTTCCTTTTGGTAAAAAACGACCGATCTACCCCTTCAATCTCCAGATACAGCCCCTGATTTACTCCATTAATTACCAGATAAACATGTCTCGTTCTTGGACTCGGTACCCCTATTTTCTCAAAAAAACGAAAAGAGAGTGCGTTTCTCATCATGGTAGGGTCATCCCACTCCACGTTGTAATGGATGCTTCTGTGACCTATGCGAAGCACGTAGGATTTCTTGTCGTAATAACGGGTGTGTCCACCCCGGTAACGGATTTTGACGTTCTCCTTAATGTTATCCGTCATTAGTAATGCGTTGGCGTATTGGTCATCCCATACGCTTTTTTCTAGCTTTGCTTGGTCTGACCGGCCGATTTGAAGCGAACGAACGGGGAACCTCAACCTGATCACCTTTCTTGCGGAAGCCTGCCGCATTTCACTTTAATACCTAGAATATGCAGGCGGTTGTCGGATGGTCCGCTTTAACCTAGGGCAACAGGGAAGGTTCTTTCTTTGATTCTTGTAGGCAATTCTACTTTAGTTACAGAAGTGGAAATTTATAGATGATAGATATCAGACTAGGACAAAGGTTAGTCATCGACATGTGATGTACTACAATTCCCGCTAGGGGGCAAATGAAAGGAGGGGAGGAACGTGGCCTGCTACCAATCGCTGAGTCAATTAATGTATCTCATAGGTAAGGAAGTTTGTATTAATCGTGGTCAACCAGGTTTCATCATTGGCAGATTAGTAAGCATCCAGAATGATTATGTGGCCGTACAAACGAAAAATCGTCGCATACTCTACTACCATTCGGCTTATATTGACAGCTTGTCCGAAACGAGATGGAAGAGAGTCCCGACGAACTACAGCCAAGAAGTTGAAGTGATCATGGCGCCTCGATTTAATGAACTTCTCTCCAGCCTCCTGCACCATCAGATCCTACTAGATATTGGCGGGCCGCAAGTCGAGAAAGGGTGGCTTACCCGTATAACTGCCGATGAAGTTGTGATGGAAGTGAATGAGAGGAGTGTAAGGATCCCTCTCGAGCAAATTCGTTATACGGTTTGTGAATGTTAAGCAATTTATGGAAGGGGAAATGGGTTATGGCCATCAGTCAAAACGGTTATGGCAACTTAGTAGGAAGCAACGTCCGTATTAATCGCGGTGGTCCGGATTCGGTTGAAGGTACTTTGGTAGGTTACGGATCGGATTACCTTGTCATTCTGGCCAAGGACGGCACGGTTTATATCAAAAACGCTCATGTGAAGAGCTTTAGTCAAAACTTGGGCACGAAAGGGAAAACCAAAGGAACGATGGGGAGAACTGGCCAATCCATTATTCGTTCGTACAATTTCGATGGCGTTCTTCGTGCCCTGAAACACAAAAAAGTGCAAATTAACCGCGGAGGTCCTGAGAAGATCGAAGGGGTCATCTCGGATTATGGCAACGATAGTGTATACCTCATTGTAAATAATGAACTCGTACAGGTTCAAACCTATCATATCAAGAGTGTGACTCTGCGCAACCGCTCGAGCAGCAACAGTAGCAGCAACAATAGCAGCAATAGCAGCAATAATAGCAACAACAGAAACGGCAATAACCGAAACAGCAATAGATCCAACAACAACAGAACGGGAGGAAGAACCGGCGGCAGAACCGGAGGTAGAACCTCGGGCAGCAAAAATGCTACGGTCTCTTCTGCCGAAGGCGGACCTGGCGGCAGGGGAGATCGCGGCAGAACCGGCGGTGCCGGGACGGGCGGCAGAAACCGCACCCAGGGAAGAGGCGGCACTCAAGGCAGAGGCGGCACGCAGGGCAGAGGTCGCACGCAAGGCAGAGATCACACGCATGGAGACCATTCTCATGATGGATACCACACGCATGGCAGAGAAGGGGACTCTGCAACTGGTGGCAGAAACCGCACGCAAGGCAGAACGCGCGGCGCTGGAACTGGCGGCAGAAACCCAGGAAGAACCGGCGGATTCTCCACTTGGGGTGTAGGTACTGGCGGCTACCAGTGGGGGACCAGAAAGTCGAGCAAAAATGTGAAAAAATCGGCCAAAAAACGGCAAGGAGGATCCTCCAAGGTATCCTCCAAGAAGAAATGGGATCCTTTTCTCTAAGAATGGAACGAAAGCCTTCAGTCATTGAGGCGGTGCCTGGGGCGCCGCCTTCTTTAAAATTTGGGAAAGGACCCGCTTATTCCAGTCGTAAGCGCCAAGCTCACAAATGGCTTGCCTCTCTCCCTCACCACGATGCTCATGATAAAGGAGGTATACGATGCCTATGCTAACTTCTCGCATCGGACAACATATCGAACTCACCATTAGCGGCAGACCACAACTAGACACAGGGCTCTTAATTGATGCAGGAGATGATATCGTCGTCATCTTCAGACAAGAACGCTATTACTACATTCCAACGAAGCACATTCATCACTTCCGGGTTATTCCATCTCCTGAGAAAGATAATGAGGGAACCTTGTACGAAAACCCGCTGGAATGGGCAGCGGGAGAGTCGATTTCTTTTCGGAAAACGTTATTTAACGCCAGAGGCGTCTTTATGGAAGTTTTTCTGACGGGTGTTCATACGCTTAGCGGTTATCTAACCAGCGTCATGAACGATTACCTTGTATTCTATTCTACGGTTTTTCATACCGTGTATGTCCCATTGGATCATGTGAAGTTAATTATGCCTTATCCGGCCAACAAACCTCCCTTTTCTTTAGAAAATGAAAGATTAAACGTGAAGCCTACCGGTCTGACCTTGGCCCGAACGTTTGAGCAACAACTTAAAAAGATGGAAGGGAGTTTGGCTGTTCTCGATCATGGAGAAGCAACGGATAAATTCGGGATCGTTCAATCCGTTGATCGAGGTTTGCTTCACCTTGTTTTAGCTGACGGGGAATCGGTGATATGGAATATTCAGCATATTAAATCTGTCCATTTGCCTTAAGGGGGGAGTAGAAAATGGTCGTCCTAGTGTTAATTATACTTTCGGGGTTGGGACTCTTTATGTTGTTAAAACCTTCGGTTAAGGAAGAAACGATTACCCATGCTCCAGTCGTTGATGTTCAGCAGGCCGAGTACGATTACCTTGTTCGTGTCAGCGGTAAATAATCGGCCAGCTAGAGCAGAAACAATTGGAGAATGGGGGGGGTCACTTGATAGAGCTTACAGCTGCAGGCTTAACGATTCTCGCATTTGTTCTAACCACCATCCTAATCTTGTGGCGCCCAAGGGGACTCAATGAAGCGATACCCTCCACGATCGGAGCTATTATTGTCTTAATCAGCGGGACAGTAAACTTTTCTGATCTGCTTCATATCGGAGAAACCGTGAGCGGAGCGGCAATCACGATCATGGCGACGATTATTATGGCGCTGGTCTTGGAAAGCTTCGGTTTTTTTCACTGGGCAGCCGAGGGACTGGCTTACCGATCCAGGGGCTCCGGGATCCGCTTGTTTTGGTACGTGAACCTGATGTGTTTTTTAATGACGTTGTTCTTTAATAATGATGGCAGCATTCTCATCACAACACCAATACTACTCCTCTTGTTAAGAGAGCTTAAGCTCAAAAACCATCAGAAGATCCCTTATCTCTTATCCGGAGCTTTAGTGGCAACGGCCTCCAGCGCACCGATCGGAGTCAGCAACATCGTGAACCTGATCGCTCTCAATATGGTTGGGATGAACTTATATATGCATACGATGATGATGTTTGTCCCTGCACTTTTAGGGTTGATCGTGCTGGTAGGTTTGCTGTTTCTTGTATTCTATCGTCAATTGCCGAAAGAGCTGCCGCCCAGATTGAGGTCACATCCATTAAAAACACCGCGGTTAAGTCTCGAGTCCGATGAGGAGCTGGAGGAGGCCGTACGAAATCGTGAACCCTTAAAACAAGATACGAAATTTATGCAAAAAATATTGCTATTCGTGCTCATCGTACGCATCAGTTTATTTGTTGCCTCTTACTACGGTTTTCCCGTAGAGCTGGCTGCTGTGCTTGGCTCTGTTGTATTGCTCGGGTGGAGATGGTACAACTTGAAGATCCCGCCATCGGATATGCTTCGCAAGGTTCCGTGGCATATTTTGGTTTTCGCTTTCAGCATGTATGTCATCATTTTTGGATTGCACAACATTGGATTAACGAATTTGCTCATTTCACTAGTAAATCCTCTAATCCACGACGGCATGCTGAATGCCAGCTTGCTGATGGGAGGAGTGATGACGTCGCTTTCCATATTTTTCAATAATCACCCTGCTCTAATGATCGGAACGATGACACTTACCGAAATGCCGCTGGATCCTCTGACGCTAAGGATTTCTTATCTGGCTAGTGTCATTGGCAGTGATATCGGTGCATTGTTATTGCCGATCGGGACGCTCGCTTCGTTGATCTGGTTCCATCTTCTGAAAAAACATCGCGTCAAAATCACATGGGATGATTACTTGAAAGTGACGATGATCGTCATTCCCCCTACACTGATCTTCACCTTGATTCTTTTGCCTTTATGGGTGCAGTGGATCTATTAAGGTGCGATGAACAGAGTAGAACGCTACCTGGAATAAAAGGAAAGAGCACACCGCCTGAACGGTAGTGCTCTTTTGATCATGTCAGGCTTAAGGATGGTAGGCTCTGACGGTGTTACCAATGGCTTGCAGCAAGCTCTTGCTGGTGTCAGTTGTGTCTTGACTGATCTCCCAAATCATGATGCCACCTAAGTTCTCCAGAGCGTATTGCGTCTTTCTTTGAATGGTTGGGATTCCGTTATAGTGAGCTTGCATGCCGTTAATCATCGATATGTCGGTATTATAGGCGTCAGGGTTCGCTTGCAAAATCGCCGCATAGGAAGCCCAGGAAGGTCTGCCGTAGAAAGGAACACCCAATACGACCTTGTGAGCTGGCATCTTCCGCGTCTCCTTCCAATACTTTGCGCTCATCACGGCAAATTCGTAGGAGGAATGCCGCTCCCCATCACCGCCATCATAGGCCATGACATTAAACCAATCCACGGCGTCGATGACTTTATCGGTCTGGGCGGCCGAGTCCCAATAAATGACGCCTTCAGGTGTTACCCCGCTAAGCACTGCGGCGGTCAACAGCATATTTTGCTTCTTCAGCTCCGCGCTCAAGTAGACCATCAGATCCTCGTACTGCTGCTTGCTGGGGCCGTCGTTTCGCGGATGCTCCCAATCGATATCGACGCCGTCGAATCCGTATTGCTTGGCCATCGCGATAATGGCGTTACCGAACTTCTTGATCTTCTCCGGCGTATTCGTCGCGGCCATAAAGGTGCTTTCCAAAGGAATGTCATTATATGACCAACCGCCTACGGCGAGCAGCGCCTTCACGTTGTTGGCATGGGCCGTCCGAACAATTTGGCTGGCCGCATCCGGGTTGCTCAGTGGAAGAAGAGAGCCGTCGCTGGTCGGAATCGCAAACGCATAGTTAATATGCGTCAGGTTATGATACTGGATGTTGTTGATTTTGCCAGGCTCCCAGCTCGGATAGTATCCTACGACTTTAAAGCCGCTCGGAATTGGATCGGTTGGGTCGGTAGGATCCGGCGAGGGGGTAGGATCGCTTGGATCTGTCGGGTCCGTTGGATTAGGTGCGCTGCCCAACAATTCCCAAACCTCCGAAGTCCCAGGGACTTCGCCTTGGGTCCACCATTTTGCCTTATACAGCTGATTATTGTAAGTGACGATGTCCCCTCCGACATAAGCCTTACCGCTGTTCCATTCAGGATAGGAGCCGTCGGACGACGAAACGAATTCCCAGACATCCGAAGTGCCGGGAGTTTCGCCTTGAGTCCACCATTTTGCTCGATACGTTTGTCCGTTGTAGGTGACCATATCCCCAGCCAGATAGACCTTCGAGCTATCCCAGGCCGGATAGGTGCCAGCCAATTGAAGCGAACCGGCATCCGTTTCCACAGAGGTGCTGCCGGCGGCTAAGTTAGACGCTTTTACATCTGCAGCAAGAGGAATAAATAAAGTGATGAATAAGGCCAATACCGCCAAAAAAGCGAATCTCTTACGAAGCATTTGCATTCAACTTCCTTCCTCTCTCCATAGGATCAATCCATCAGAACATCCGTGTTACCAGCCCACTCTGACGATGAGACCTTTCGGATCTCCTACCTCCAGATAGGCGGCTTGTCCGTTCACGTCGTCGTAGCAGAAGCCGTAAGCAAGCCCATCGATGCTGTGATCATGCCAGAACTTCGCGTAATAGTTCGCGGGGGCAGCTTGATAGTATTGATCAACCCGATTCCAGTTGTCAGGTTCCGTGTAGACATGACGGTTCAACGCAGCACATACTTCAGGATTGCTCGCTTCGCCAACACCCAGCAGAATGTCTTGGGTAGAGATGCTGGAATAGCCGGCAAAATAGTTCTCGTAAGCTCCTCCTTCCTGAAACGGCCCTTTCATAGGACTAAGGATACGATAAGGAGCCTGCAAGGTACCCAGCGATTTGAATTCATAAGGGACTTCGTTGACATACTTGGCAAACAATCCGGAACGGGTTTCTGATTCCAGTTCGCCGACGGTACGGTCGTAGTTCCCCGCCAGATTCACCAGCCGGTGTTGAATCGGAAAACCAAACTGATCGACGCGAGTCGTATTTCCGTGATAGCCGTCCTTATCCACAGTGAACTCGACAAAGTCAAAAATGATATTCAGATTCGGATCGGTGGGATTGTTCAGATCCGGACCGGCAAAGCCGTCGTCAAAGGTCTTCATGTACAAGGGACTGCCAACGCTAAGGAACAACCGGCCGGATTCGATCTTCGGAAGGTTGACCCAATTGGCATCACTGATCTTGTGATAGATGTTGGCATAGTTGATGCCGTCTTTAGTGAGGTGTCCCGGGGCGTTGTTTAAATCGGAAGAAATCGGAAGAAGCCTACCGGCTAAATCCAAATAGCTCCATTTGCCGTTTACCGGATTGATGCCGATGACTCCCCAGTAAATTTGATCATCCGTATAAGCCCCGCCCGTGCCGTTCATGACCTTGAGGCTGACGCCGCCCTCGGAAGGCTGGGGAATCGAAGAGGCTGGAATCGAATAAATGGAGTTGGTCGAAGGTTCCGGATCGGGTTGGCCGCTTCGATAAGTGAATGTTGTGGTGTCGTAGGCTGGCACGCCGTTATTGTAAGTGAAAAAGTACTCAATCTCGGCTTGGGCGGCCGTAAGAATGGTGTGCTCGAATCGCGCAGCACCCGCGTTGAAGCTCATCCTTACATTTTGCTGTACTCCGGAATTCACCTTATAGTGGACATCCACCCATGTCGTATTAACCGATGATTTGAACCATAAAGTTACGTTGTTGCCGGAGACGTCCGCTCCTTGAGTGAAATCAGCAGCCGAAGCCGAAATATTCACGGAGATGGACAAAAGAAACGCAATGAAGAACAAACTAAAGCGCTGAACCCATTTGGTTGTCATAAACCTCCTCCTTTCTTCTGCTATAGCTACAAGGTTTAGAACTTCGAAGGTCCCCTCCTTTCAAGAAGATTGTATACTTACCTCAGAAATTGGAAATTGAGGTAAAATACACATAATCTACTTTACCTAAAATGTCATATATCGCCAGTGACTTTTGATATATATTTTCCATCTATTAATAAAGATTGGAACTATGAGTTTGCTAGATGAAAGATCTAGACCTCAGGACCAGCAGAAGCGATGTCTCCCCGCGGCGTACGAATTTCTTCACGCATAATTCCATCTATTTCATGTACAATAAGGATGAATTCTTTCTATAAGATTTAAGGGATAGACAAAGAATCGGATAGATGGAGGTAGCGGAGTGGAATGAAGCCGATATTGGAAGTAGCTGCATCGTGTGGAATTGCCGAACAACATATCGAATTGTATGGACGGTACAAAGGCAAAATAGAGCCTGGCATCCGAGAAGAGGCTCGCAACCGACCGGATGGAAAACTAGTGCTGGTAACCGCGATGAATCCAACGCCGGCGGGAGAAGGTAAAACATTAACGACGATTGGACTAGCCCAATCGCTCAATGCCATCGGACGGACCACCATCGCAGCGCTGCGGGAGCCGTCGCTTGGACCTTGCTTTGGGATGAAGGGCGGGGCCACCGGCAGCAACAAGGCCCAGCTGCTCCCTTCGGAGGATATCAACTTGCATTTCACCGGTGACTTGCATGCCATTACAGCCGCGCATAATCTGCTGGCGGCGATGTTGGACAATCATATTTTTCAAGGGAACGCCCTGCAGATTGACACCAACCGGATCTTGTGGAAACGGGCGATGGACATGAATGACCGCAGCCTGCGGCAGATTGTCGTAGGACTGGGCGAAGGAAACGGGAGCGTGCACGAATCCGGCTTTATGATCACAACGGCCTCCGAAGTCATGGCGGTGTTATGCCTCAGCGAGGATGCTCAAGATCTCAAGGATCGCCTGAGCCGAATGGTCGTAGCCCGGAACATGGCGGGCGAGCCGATTACTGCAGCGCAGATCGGCGCTGTGGAGGCGATGACTGTCCTGCTCAAAGATGCGATTAAGCCCAATCTGGTGCAAACGGCGGAGGGAACTCCGGCGATCGTGCACGGCGGACCGTTTGCCAATATCGCCCACGGTTGCAGCAGCGTAATTGGTACGAAGACCGCGTTGAAGCTGGCGGATATCGTTGTGACGGAAGCGGGCTTTGGGGCTGATTTGGGCGCTGAGAAGTTTTTCGATATCAAATGTCGGCAGGCAGGCTTACAGCCGGATGCCGCCGTCTTGGTCGTGACGGTGAAGGCATTGAAATACAATGGCGGTGCGTCAAAAAACGAGCTGGATCAGCCTAATATGGAGGCGCTGCGAGCCGGATTGCCTAATATGAAGCGGCATCTGGAGAACCTGCGCAAATTCGGGGTGCCGGTGATGGTCGCGATTAATCATTTTACTAGTGATGCAGAAGATGAGATTGCGCTGGTGAAAGAGGAATGCGCTAGGTTAGGCGTTAAAGTCGAGCTATCGGACGTTTGGGCGAAAGGCAGTGAAGGCGGCAGGGAGATGGCGTCGGCTCTGCTGGACATGTTGGAGCAGGAAACTGCACAATATACTCCGCTTTATCCCGATGATCTGGACCTCAAGGCCAAAATCGAGACGGTGGTTAGGGAAATTTACCGCGGCGAGGGAATGAAGCTGAGCGCCAAAGCGGCCGCCCAGATCGAGGAACTGGAGCGGCAGGGCTTCGGCCGGCTGCCGGTCTGCATGGCGAAGACGCCGTATTCGTTCTCCGATCAGGCGAATCTGTTGGGCGCACCGGAAGGCTTTACCGTACAGGTGAAGGATATTACCTTATCGGCCGGGGCCGGTTTTGTTGTTGTCCATACCGGGAAAATTGTCACCATGCCCGGGTTGCCAAAACATCCGGCTGCAGAGCGGATTCACCTTGATGAACACGGGGAAGTTGCCGGTTTACTATAATATGGAAAGAGAGTCCGATTCTTCACGGATTGAAGTGGAGAATCGGCTTTTTTATGCCTCGGATCGGAAAAATTCCAACCTGAAATCGCAAAATTGCCTCCTCAAAAATCTGCGCCACATTCGCTAGACTAAAGGTATAAATTCGGATGCAGGAAAGGAATCAACCGCAATGAAGAGAGGAAAATGGTTGGCTGTTCTGCCGGTTGCCGCCATGATGATTTCTTTACTAGGTGCATACAGCGTAATTAATGCGGCAAATGATGAGGAGAGCAACGCTTCGGGCTTGACCGATGGCAGTGTAGGTTCCCCGATTGAGCTGACGTTCTGGGCGTTGGGAGATGCCCCTTATGAAGCGCTGGCCCAGGAATATATGGCGGAGCATTCGAACATTCACATCCGATTCAGTAATGCAACGGACTCAACCGAGAAGGAAGACCGCTTAGAGGCAGCCTTATCCCCTGGACCTGGCGCCCCGGATATTTTGATGTTAAATCAGGAATCTATGCAGCGGTTGATAGTTCAGACGGATCGATTCTATAACCTATATGATTTGGGCGCGAAGAACATCGCACAGGATTATCTCTATTGGGCGTGGAAGCAAGCGACGACGGCTGACGGTTCTTTTCAAATCGGCTTGCCGGCCGAGGTCCGTCCGACGGTGGTTTACTACCGTGCGGATTTAATGGAACAGGCTGGACTTCCAAGCGATCCCGAGACATTTAGCGCCGCGATCAATAAATGGGATAAATTAGCTGCCGTGGCGAAGCAGTTTACGAAGCAGACTGGAATCCCGTTTGCTGATTCGGCAGAGCTGGTATATAACGGCCTGCGGGACCAATCGACGGACGTGATGTATTTTAATAAGGTTGACGGCTCCTTTATCGCGGACTCGAATCCGCAGGTGAAGAGAGCGTACAATTTTACGGTGACAGGCATTCAGGAAGGCTGGATCGGCAGCTGGGCATTTGGTTCTCCCGAATGGGAACAAGCGATTCACGAGGGGAAGGTCGGCGTCATTCTCGGCCCAACCTGGATGGAGGACACGATCCGCAACGCCAAGTCGACAGCCGGACAGTGGCGGATTGCGCAAATTCCCGAAGGCTCGGGCAGCTGGGGAGGGACGTTCCTGACGTTGCCGAAGGAAGGCAAGCACCCGAAGGAAGCTTATGAGTTTATCACTTGGTTAACCAACAAGGAGCAACAGTTGAAGGCGTATCTAGCCAGCGGTCAACTGCCATCGATTCCGTCGGTTTATAATGAAGAGGCTTTTCTGGCGGATCACGATGAATTTTTTGGAGGACAGGTGATCTCGGAGGCTTATGCTCGATCGGCACAGCGTGTCAAACCGGCCTATTGTGGTCCGCAGTTTGAGAAAGTGGATTTGCAGTTCAAGCATGCACTTCAGAACGTAATTGAGAATCAAGCGAATCCGCAACAAGAATGGGAGAAAGCCATCGCCGCTGCCAGAAACGCGGATTGAATATAAGTTGTGAAGAATACGATCATACTGATTCGCAAGGGGGCTTGCCCTCTTGCGAATTTCGCTTTGTCGAAAGGTGCAAGGGAATCGGTTGGCGGATGAAGAATAATAGAGTGGGAGAAACCTAGGAGGAACGAAATGAAGCTTCGTCGAAAAATCTTGCTGGCTATTATTCTTCTCGTCTTTATCCCCGTCATTCTGATGGGCTCCATCTCGTACTACAGCTTCTCACGAGCGATGGAGAATAAATCGAATAACTTCTATTGGGTCTCCTTGCTGGAAACCGACCGCAAGCTGAAGTTTGCGTTAAACGAGGTGACGACCGTCTCGAACTCGGCGATCGCGCAGCCATTAATTCAGCAGTTGGTGAAGCAGCCGAATTTTACGGTGACCTATGATCAAAAACAAGACATCAACAACTTGATCAACCATCCGATGATTACGTCGTTTGGCCTGTATTCCAAGGACAAGCTGCAGTATCAATTTAATGAGGCAATGTCCTTTCAGGAATTGAAGCAGCAAAGCTGGTACGGGGCGATTGAGGCGGCCGAAGGACGCCCGGTTTGGGTAGGGCCGGGGGAGAACGGTTCAGCGGCCGCAGGGAAGCCGGTTCTGATCCAAGCTCGTTTGATTAAGGATTACTACTCCCTGGAGGATATTGGCGCGTTAGTGATTTATGTGAAGCCGGATATTTTGGACCAAGTATTTTGGGATGCGGTGACGTTAAAGCAGGGCGATATTTTGCTCGTGAACAAGCAGGGCAATATCGTGTTCGACAAGTCCGGCTCGTATATCGGAGAGCGCACGGAGTTTCCGTTCCTGACCCAGGAGGAGCCGGAAGGGAAAGGATACTATACCGCCAAATATCAAGGCGAACCCTCGCTGATCACCTACTTGCCTTCACATAACAAGGATTGGTATCTTGTGGCCATTACGCCCAGTAAGCTGATCGCTTCGGAATCGAACTCGATCCGCAACATCGCGATTGTGTTGGTGCTGGTGTCGCTGATTTCGGCCTTTCTGTTCGACCGGTTTTTCGTCCGTCGATTGGTGCGCAGCATCATCGGTGCGGTTAACGGGATGAAGCGGGTGCAGCAGGGGATCTTTGTGCCGATTACCTCTTCCGTGCGCAGCGAAGACGAAACGGATTTGCTCGTCGATGGCTTTAATCGGATGAGCACGCAAATCTCTGAGCTGATTGAACAGGTAGAGACCGAGCAGGCAAGGAAGAAGGAGTTCGAGCTTCAGGCGCTGGTTGCTCAGATCAATCCTCATTTTATTTATAACTCGCTGGAATCGATCAATTCGCTGGCGGTTTTGCAGGGGAACAAGGAGATCAGCAAAATGGTGGTCTCGCTCGGCAAGCTGCTGCGCATCAGCATTAGCGAAAACCAACAACTGATTACGCTGGCCATGGAAATGGAGCATGTGTGGCATTATCTGGATATCCAGAAGTTTCGCTTTGAGGAGCAGTTCGACTATCAGATCGAAATCCCCGAGTCGCTGAAACACTATTTGACCCAGAAGCTGATCGTCCAGCCAATCGTGGAAAACGCGCTGTACCATGCGATCGAGCCGATGAAGGAAAAAGGGCTGATCTCGATTACAGCGAAGGAAGACGACCGGGATATTATGATCGATGTGACGGATAATGGGCCGGGCTTCAGCTTGGATCGGCTGATGAATTTGTGGAGCAAGGACGAAGGCAATAAAAACTACCGGGGAACCGGGGTTGGACTTCGAAATGTGCATGAGCGGTTGCGCATCCGCTTTGGCAGTCGTTACGGCATCCTGATCTGCTCTGCTCCCGGACATGGCTCGACCATTCGCATCCGCATTCCGAAGCTGCTCCACGATTCGACAGCGGTGAAACGATAACGACGGAGGAAGGTGGCGGTGAACTTGAAAAAATGGTTTTTGAATTGGGGTTGGATTGCCGTCTACGCCGTCGTGCTGGCCATCTCCGTCTTGATTATCGCAGGCGCTGGCCACGAGCCGATTGAGGAGAAGCAGGCCGAGAAGGTCACGATAACCTTCCGCCACTTCTGGATTAAGGAGCATGATCGGCAGATGCTGAACATCGTCGAGGACGTGGTGGCTCAATTCCAAGAGACGCATCCTAATGTCAAGGTGAACTTCGAAGGTATGGACCAGACGGTCCACCGTGAGCAGAAGCTGAAGAGTGAAATGGTC
Source organism: Paenibacillus sp. J14 (assembly GCF_000518465.1). Lineage (NCBI taxonomy): Bacteria > Bacillati > Bacillota > Bacilli > Caryophanales > Paenibacillaceae > Paenibacillus > Paenibacillus sp. J14. Next base: position 14,285 of record NZ_JADQ01000079.1, read on the forward strand.
ACCGGGACGCCGCCCGACATGTTCGTGTTGTTTGGGGGAGCGGAAATCGAGCCCTACGTTCGCTCCAATCGCTTGATGGACTTAACGGATTTTCTAGAGGGAAATGGACTGAAAGAGCAGTTTCAGGACTTGCATTTGTGGACCTTCGACAATCATATTTATGGGTTGCCGATTGAAGGGAATGCAGAGCCGCTGTTTTATAATAAGGAGATCTTTGATGACTTGGGCTTGGAGCCTCCAGAGACGCTGGAGGATTTGAATAAGGTCATTGACGTGCTGATCGCTCATGGGATCACCCCGTTTGCGCTGGGGAATGAGGAACGCTGGCCGGCGGCGATCTTCGCCCATTATTTGATGGACCGGTATGCCGGGCCGGGGCTGATTAATGAGCTGGTGCAGGGGGACGAGTCGTTAAGCTTCCAGAACCCTTCTTATTGGAAAGCTTTTAAGCAACTGAAAAGCTGGATTGATGAGAATGCCTTCTACCCGCCGGCCAACGATCTGTCAACAGAGGAAGCGATTGAACGGTTCACTAACGGTGAGGCGGCGATGTATCTAAACGGAAGCTGGGACATCAACCTGTTCCATAACGAGAGGGCACCGGCAGGCTTTCAGAATCAAGTCGGGGTGATCCCGTTCCCGTCGCTGACGGAGGGGGGCAACCGCTCGATCGCCGGAGGGTATACGATCGGAATCGGCTTATCCTCCAATCTGGAGGAGTCCAAATGGGAAGCGGCTCAGGAGCTGCTAAAGGCTCTATATACCGAAGAGGTGCAGCGGCGTATCGTTTATGAGGCATCACGTATTCCTTCCATGAAGATTACGTATGACTCGGAAAAAACGGGCCCCGTGTTTGCGCAAGTAGTAGAAATGATGGAGCAAAGCAACCAAAGCTTTGTCCCTTACGATAACGTGCTTCCTCCCGAGGTCAACAAGACGTTCCTCAAGGTATTGGAGGAAATGATCCGCAAACGGGTGAAGCCCGAGGAGGCGCTGGAACAGATTCAACAAACGTCAGAGCAATATTGGCAGCTGCGCAGAAGCTCGCTGCTGAGTGAGACGGATGGAGGTGCAGGATGGTAGCACATGGGGAGAAGTATCGGGTCATTTTGGTGGACGATGAACCGGTGATATTGCGAAGCTTGCGAGTCGCCGTGCCTTGGGAGGAACTGGGCCTGGAAATCGTCGGAGAGGCGCGGGGAGGCGAAGCGGCGCTGGAGCTCATTCGCGAACTGTCCCCGCATATGGTTATTAGCGACATTCGCATGCCAGGGATGGATGGCATCACGCTGATGAAGGAAGTGTTGGCGGAGAATGCGAATCGGCTGTTTATTTTCGTCAGCGGCTATGGGGAGTTTGAATACGCCCGTGAGGCGCTCAGGGAAGGCGCGTTTGATTATCTGCTGAAGCCGATTGACCATGACGAGCTGATCGAGATGTTCAAGCGGGCGAAGAAAATGCTGGAGAAGCGGGCGGAGAACGATAAGCTGCTGCACTCGGTGCAGGTGCTGTCGATGTTGGCGAGGGAGCGGATGTTTGCCGAGTTTATCGAAGGCAACCAGAGCCAAAGCCATCTGCAGCATATGCGCTGGCTGGAGAACAGCGAGCTGACACAGGATTATTTCATGGCGGTGATCCAACTGGATCATTTCGTCAAGCTGAATGAACAGTGGTCGCCGGAGGAGCGGCGGCTGTGGTTGTTTGCGGTGCGCAACATTTTGGGAGAATGGTCGGTGGCGCATGGGGCGCTGACGATGTTCCCTTTTCACGGCGGGGAATGGGTGTTGCTGTTCCCGAGTGCGCTCACCAGCCAGAAAGAGGAGCTGGGCAGCGATGCCATCCGCCAGATTCAGCTCTATACCAAGCTGACCTGTTCCGTTGGATTCAGCCAAACGGCGGCGGGGCTGGAGCGGTTGAGCGAGGCATATCAAAGCGCTACTCGGGCGTTATATCAGCGGTTTTACAGTGACCGGGCAGGCGTGTTCATTGATCAGCCGGGCCGGGAGCCTGGGGCCGACCGGGAGGCGAAATATCCGAAGCATCTGGAAGCGGTGCTCCTGGACAGCGTTCGGACGCTGAATCGGGAGCGGCTGTTGTCCGCACTAGATGAAACGAAGCAATATCTTGAACAGCAGGCCTTCTCGAAGGAAGCAGCCGAGCGGATGATGGTCGAACTAACGGTCGTGATGTTCCGGCAATATGAGCAGATGAATCTGCTGTCGGAGTGGTCGCTGGAAGGTTTGCTGCAGGAGCTGCAGTCCCTCGGAACATTAAGTGAAATGATTGGGCTGTTGAAGACGAACTTTGGCCGATGGATCAGCGAAAGCCGTGATAGCCAGATCAAGGACAATGTGCAGAATGTGATCGCCAAGACACAGGAGTACATTTTAAGCAACTATCATAAGGACCTCAGCATGGAGGAGGTGGCCGAGCGCGCCGATCTGAGCATCAGCCATTTTTGTCTGCTGTTTAAGCAGGTGACCGGCTACACGTTCCTTGAATATCTGACGGAATGCCGAATCGAGAAGGCCAAGTATATTCTGAAAAACAGCCAAGTCAAAGTGTACCAAGTCGCCCCGATGGTAGGTTATCAGGACCCGCGTTACTTCACCCAGGTCTTTAAAAAGGTCACCGGCATGACGCCAACGGAGTATAGGGAGGCAGGGGTGTAGGTTGTATGGGGGGGCAGTAGCATGATGTCCTGCCTTGCTCGGTTGTCCCGATTCCTGCAAAAATACAGTTTTTGAGTAACTTTTATCGTAAAATAGCAAAAAACCCACTAGCCTTGCATCTAAAGTGACATGGTATTCAATTAATTGTTAATNTTGGTTNTATCANCTTATTGGATTAAAATTTACCATTTCTATTTTCCGCCAATGTGCTAAAAGGGTAACAGGACGTGAAGTGTAGTCATGTTACCAAAAATTAGTAGATGAATCATTCGGTTACTCTAGTACCATCTTGACGCTCTTGAGCTTCAATGGATGTTTTCTCGGCCTTCCTGGCCGCCCTTTCTTACGCCGGCCTTTGGATGGCTTAGACGGCGGTCGTAACACAGCTTG
>NZ_JADQ01000080.1:0-16975 GCF_000518465.1 Paenibacillus sp. J14
GCTGCGCACCTACAAGATGAAAGGCAGTATGAGCCGCAAAGGGAACTGCTACGATAATGCGTGTATTGAATCGTTCCACAGTGTGCTTAAGAAAGAACTTGTCTACTTGGAGAAGTTCAAAACACGCAAGCAAGCCAAGAAACGCATTTTTGAATATATTACCTGCTTCTACAATGGAAAACGAATCCATTCCGCGATTGGGTATTCTACGCCCAATGAGTGCGAACGTATGTACCGATCTGCCGCATAATTTTCTCGATTCTTTGTGTCTACTCTATTGACAGAGGTACAGATGTGGTTCCTCGAGCCCACAAACTATCACGTTCAATTAGCTGTGCTCCAACTTCCTTTTTACACATTATCCCCTTTGATCAGTCACTTCCTCATTTTCACGTCTATTCCATTCAATTAGCTGTGGTACATCTTCCTTCACACATTATCCCGTTCGATCAGCGAAGTGGATGAATACGAAACCTTTGTAGAAATTCAGAGCGAAGCTGCACTGCGCCACGTCGCCAGCAAATATCCGTACGATCAACTGGACGACTCCGAAACTGGCTTCTCCCTGCGCGCCAATACGGAAGAGATTGCGCTGGAGCTCACCAGCGAATTGCAAAACCGTCTAGCCATCGCCGGGGTTAAAGTCATTGAGTCGCGCCTGACGCATCTGGCCTACTCGACCGAAATCGCAAGTGCGATGCTGCAACGTCAACAAGCCGAAGCGATCATCGCCGCCCGCGAGAAAATCGTTGACGGCGCCGTCACCATGGTTCAAATGGCAATTGAACGGCTGCAAGCCGGTCAAGTCGTCGAGCTGGATGACGAACGCAAAGCCGCTATGATTAACAACCTGCTTGTCGCTGTCGTCTCCGACCGTTCCGCCCAGCCGGTCATCAATACTAGCACGTTGTATTAATTAGGGGCATCCATTCACGATGGCCAGCAAAAAGAGCTTCCCACTTCGCCTTGACCCGACGCTATATCAGGCTTTGGAACGCTGGGCAGCGGACGAATTCCGAAGCGTGAATGGGCATATCGAATACCTGCTGCGAGAAGCATTGCGCCGCGAGGGAAGACTGCCTTCCACCCGGGCGCCGGGCAAGGAGGAAGAGAAGCATGACGCAGACGACAGTAAAAAGTAAGTCGTGGTGGGAACCGAAGTCGACGACCCTGCTAAAAGAGTACGCCAGAACCTCTGGAGGGACTTACGCTGCAGGAACTTTTAAGAACTGGAAGTATAAGGGACAGCGTGTCCATCTGCCGCTTTCCCCACACTTCGGTTCCTGTGAGGTGACGATCACTGACCCGAATAACGACAGCTCCGGTCATGAGTACGCGATCTCCGTAAAGTACAGCTACCGGCCGCGCCGAAAGCTGGAGTTCGTGTTATTTTCGGCCAACCGACATATCTTGGCTTGGTTTTCCAGGGGGCTCCGGGAAGCTTCCCTTCCCAACTCCGCGCTGAACAAAAAATATCGAGCCAAAGCTTCCCATCCCAGTCTCCTGCGATCGGCTTTGAAATATGAAGGGATCGAAGAGTTGCTGAACCTTCATTCCAAGATCCATGTACGACTGCGGATTAAGAACGGACGTGCCACTTTGACCTGTACGGAGAAATTAAAGAAGCCCGACGTGACTGCTATCACAGCAACCGTCGAGCTCATGAAGAACCTGCTTCTCGCCTTGGAGGATCAAGGCATTATTGGGGATCCTGTCATCCATCCAAAACAATAGCATTTCCATCAAAAAAAACGAGCCTTCCCTCGTAAGACCGGAACAAACGTCCGGAACCTTACGAGTTGGGAGGCTCGTTTCAATTTACATCGTAAGATTATAGCTTCACTCGTTGCAAGCGCAGCGCGTTCAGCACCACGGAGACGGAGCTGAGCGCCATCGCTGCTCCGGCCAGCCACGGAGCGAGGAAGCCTGCAGCGGCGACCGGGATACCGATCGAATTGTAAGCAAGCGCCCAGAACAAGTTCTGCTTGATGTTACCCATTGTGCGCTTGCTCATGGCGATTGCATCCGGCACGCCTTCCAGGTCGCCGCGCATCAGCGTGACGTCAGCGGCCTCCATGGCCACGTCGGTGCCCGTGCCGATGGCGATGCCTACGTCGGCTACGGCCAGCGCGGGAGCGTCGTTGATCCCGTCGCCCACCATCGCCGTCTTCAGGCCGCGGGCCTGGAGTTTTTTCACCTCGGCGGCTTTGCCTTCCGGAAGCACCTCGGCCAGCACCTCGTCGATCCCGACCTCGGCGGCGATGGCCTGGGCGGTGCGCACGTTGTCGCCGGTGATCATCACCACGTGAAGGCCCATCTCCTTCAGCCGCGCCACCGCGGCCTTGGACGTCTCCTTCACGGTGTCGCTCACGGCGACCATGCCGGCGTAGACGCCGTCGACCGCCACGAGCAGCACGGTTTGGCCGGCCGCTTCCAGCGCGGCCATGCCGGCTTCCGCGGCGGCGACGTCGACGCCTTCACGCGCCATCAAGCGGCGCGTGCCGGCGAGCACCCGGCGGTCCTCGACGACCGCCGTGATGCCGTGCCCGGGCACCGCCTCAAAAGCGGTGGCCTCGGGCAGCTCCAGGGCGCGCGCCCGCGCCCCGGCCACCAGAGCATCCGCCAGCGGATGCTCGGAGCCGCGCTCGGCGGCGCCGACGAGCCGGAGCAACGCAGCTTCGTCCCAGCCCTCGGCCGGGACGACTTCCCGCAGCTCCGGCTGCCCCCGCGTGATCGTGCCGGTCTTATCCAGCACGATCGCTTGCAGCCCTTGGGCGGCCTCGAGGTGCTCGCCGCCCTTAAACAGGATCCCGTACTCCGCAGCTCGTCCGGACCCGGCCATAATCGATGTTGGCGTCGCCAGCCCCAACGCGCAAGGGCACGCGATAACGAGCACGGCGATCGCCTTTTCCAGCGCCTCGGCGAAGCTGCCCGGCGCCACGAAGAAAAACCATACCAAGAACGTAACTACCGCAATCCCAACCACAATCGGGACAAAAATCCCGGAAATCACATCCGCTACCCGCTGAATCGGCGCCTTCGAGCCTTGCGCCTCCTCAACGACACGGATGATTTGCGCCAGCGCGGTTTCACTGCCTACCTTGGCCGCTTGTACACGCAGCACGCCATGTTTGTTGACGGTCGCACCGATGACCGTATCGCCCTCCTTCTTCTCCACCGGGATGCTCTCCCCGGTCAGCATCGATTCATCTACGGACGAAACCCCGCCGATGACGACGCCATCAACCGGGATCTTCTCACCTGGCTTGACGATCAATACGTCCCCGGGTACAACCCCTTCGATCGGTACCACCGTTTCGACACCGTCTTTGAGAACCAGCGCTGTTTTGGCCTGCAGCCCCATCAACGTTTTGATCGCTTGGGAGGAGCGGCCTTTGGCTAACGCCTCAAACCATTTACCGAGCAGGATTAATGTAATCAAGATCGAGCTGGTTTCATAATACAGCTGGGGGGTATGCCCATGAGGCATCGACAAAGAGTCCAAACTCAAATACAAACTATAAAAATACGCCGCCGACGTACCCAGCGCGACCAATACGTCCATGTTGGCGCTGCGGCTGCGCAGCGCTTTGAAGGCACCGACGTAAAAGCCCCAGCCGATGATAAATTGCACCGGCGTTGCCAGCGCGAGTTGGAACCACGGGTTCATAAACAACTCCGGAGTCCAGATCCATGAAGTAAAGGAGAAATGCCCGGCCATCGCCCAGAGCAGCGGAAACGCAAGCACGGCCGACACGATCAGCTTATTTCGTTGTTTCCGGATTTCCCGTGCGCGAAGTTCCCCGGACTCCTTCTCGGACGGCTTCAATACCGCACCGTAGCCCAACTGGCTTACCTTATTGATGATCTGCTCGATCGAGACCGTCCCCGGCTCATACCGCACTTGCGCCGTTTCCAGCGCCAGATTGACGTTGGCTTGTTCCACGCCGGGCAGTCGGTTTAACCCCTTCTCGATCCGTGCCGCACAGGCCGCGCAGGTCATCCCGGTAATTTGCAATGTTGTCTGGTCGTGATTCGCACCAGCGGCAGGCCATGTTTTTTCCATGACAATTCCTCCATCTCAGTCCCCCCAAGATTATACCCCACAGGGGTATATAGAGGGCAAATAAAAACTCCCCTGCCCGGTCCCTAAAGACGCACAACGCACTCGCTTGTACGTCTTATAGGTCCAGGAAAAGGCTTCAGTTAAACGACGTCGTAGCCTTGATCCTCGATCGCTTCTTTGATTTGATCAACCGTCACTTTCGTTTCGTCGAAAGTCACTTCCACTTTCTTCGCAGCCAGATCCACTTTCCCTGTAGCGCCAAGGCCCGCAACCGCTCCTTCTACCGATTTCACGCAATGATTGCAGGACATTCCTTCAACGGTTAACGTAATATTTTGCATGATTCGTTCCTCCCATGAGTTTTATAGATGCTTCCTCTGCAGCGTACCCCCCGGGGGTTCCACTGTTTATTTCATCAGCTTATTGACCGTAACGAGCAGCTCGTCGAGCACTTCCGTCTCACCGGCTTGAATTCGCTCGATCACGCAGCTCTTCATGTGTCCCTCCAGCAGCAGCCGGCCCACGCTGTTCAGCGCAGATTGCACGGCGGCGATCTGGTTCAGCACATCGTCACAGTAAGTATCTCTCTCAATCAGCCCTTTGATACCGCGGATTTGCCCTTCAATCCGGTTCAATCGGCTGGTCAAGTTGCTCTTCATCGCTTCGGAATGATGACTGCGCCGTACCGGCTTACCATTCTCCGTTTCCGATACGTGTTGATGCCCGCCGTGCTCCTCGCAATGAGCGGACGCCACATGTTCCTGTCCCTCGACCTTCGCCATACATGACTCCTTTCAAAACCAACGTGGTTTGCTGTGGTACGCTCATTATAATATACCCCCATGAGGTATGTAAAGAGGGAGCCGCAAATCTTTTTCTCGACGCAAAACAGACCTCGCAATGTTTACTCGAATGGTTACCTCCTAATGTTTACCTCCTAATGTTTACCTCTTAACGCTAACCTCTTAAAGCCTTCCTTCTGACGATATCCTCCTATCGCTGCCCCGTAACGGACCTCAAAGTCCTTATTTGTCATTTCCCAGCTCATTTCCCGTGTTAACAGACCCCATTGATCTTATTCGCACCAAAAAGATCCCAACCTGTGCAACATCCGCAAAATAACGGCCATGAAGTCCATTAGCCGCCAGCAAACGCCAATCAACCTCAAATAACGGCTCTACGGTCCGTTAAAATAACCGGTACAGTAGTATGACAATAGCGACTGCGGCTACAACAGCAACAATGAGCAGCAACAGCCGAGACACCTGCTGCATCAGCGTATCATCTGCACTCTAACGCTTACCAGGAACGCTATTGGGCCCAAAATGAGGGCGTTAAGAATCTAACGCTTATGAGAGAGCTTATTCGCCCGTTATGCCCTGGAAACGGAGCCGTTTGGTGCAAATAAGCCCGCTGACAAGCGTTAGAAATGACCCCCCCCGCTTTGGGCCCAAATAAGCACTGTGGCAAGCGTTAGCCGAAACGGCACACGTCGACCGGTCGGTTAGTAGTTAGAAGTAGTTAGAAGTAGTTAGAAGTAGTTAGGAGTATCATGAACAGTTAAAAGTAAATTGCGCGACGACAGTGTCAATAGTCGGTAATAGGGAATTCGCGTAAGCGTAATATGCGGTTGCTCGCGTACTAGCGTAGCCCGCGCGCTTGCCCCCACCCGCCGCATAATAGCGCCGCCCGTCTTAGCCCCCTGCGGCTCCATCGAAGGCAGCTCCTCTCTATCTAGCATCCCCCCGCCAACGCCAAAAAACCCGCTGCCACACTACGTGACAGCGGGTTTCTTTTCCGATATTTGACTGCCCTCTTATTGGTAACCCCAAATCATCGTCAGCAACGTACCAAAGACGGTCACCAGCCCGACGAACAGGGCGTATACGAGGTTGGCGTACAAGGCACCTTTGCTGCGGTTCTCGCCGATGTGCATGAACATGAACAGCTGCACCGACATCTGTACGGCCGCGCAGATGAGCAGGATCGTCATGCCCATGGCAAACGACATATCCCAGAACACCACCGACAGTGCTACGACAGAAAGGATCAGTGAGAACACATATCCCATGACGTGTTGAATCGGGAACAGTTTTTTCATGTCACATCAGTCCTTTCAAGTATACAAAGCTGAAGATGAAGATCCAGACCACGTCCAGGAAGTGCCAGTACAGCGAGAAAATAAACGATTTATTCGCCGTATCATGAGTAAATCCTTCGCGTTTCACCTGAATCATCAACCCGCTGCCCCACAGAAGACCCAGCGTCACGTGGGCGCCGTGCGTCCCCAGCAAGACGAATAAGCTCGACAGGAACGCGCTCGTTTGCATCGTCGCGCCTTCATGCACATAAGTCACGAACTCGGTAATCTCGATGCCCAGGAACCCGAGGCCCAACAGCAGCGTGATGGCGAAGAACGCCATAAACGGTTTTCTCAGCCCCAGACGCATGCTGTGTACCGCCAAACCGCAGGTAAAGCTGCTGGTCAACAGCAAGAACGTTTCGCCCAACACCGGTCCGATTTCGAAGATTTCTGCTCCGTTCGGGCCGCTGCCAGTCCGGTTCCACAGCGTCAGATACACCGAGAACAGCGTGGCGAAGAGCACGATTTCCGCGCCCAGGAACAGCCAGAACCCAAGTACCCGGTTACTGTTCTCTTCCGTTTGATATTCGAGCGGTAAAGTATGATCTACCTTCATGCGTGTTCACCCCGCAATCCTGCATCCGAGTCCAACCGACTGGCCAAAGCCTTCTCGGTTTTGATAATTTCGCTGACCGGAATATGTCGACCGTGGTCGCGTTCGAAAGAACGTACCGCCAGCATGACGAGAATTCCCAGGCCGGCGATGATCGCCGGTACCCACCAGCTAAAGACCATAAAGAATCCGAAGAAGAAGAAAATCACACCCAGGATAAACGGTTGGCCGCTGTTGTTCGGCATATGAATCTCTTCGTATTTGTCCGAGTACAACGGTTTGCCGGTTTTCTTAGATACCCAGAACGGATCCAGTGAATCGACCTTAGGTACAACGGCAAAGTTGTATTCTGGAACCGGAGAATGCGTGCTCCATTCCAGCGTACGAGCGTTCCAAGGATCGCCCGTTTTGTCCCGTTCCGCGTAGCGGAAGCTCCAGTAAATGTTGTACACCAGCACGATAAACCCGATGGCGAGTCCCACCGCACCGATCGAAGCGATCAAGTTCAGCGGACCAAAGCCAGTGCTTTCCGAATAGGTGTACATCCGCCGGGTCATTCCTTTCAGACCAAGGAAGAACAGCGGCATAAAGGTTACATTAAAGCTAATGGCAATAATCCAGAAAGCCAGTTTGCCTTGACGATCGTTGAGCCGGAACCCAAACAATTTCGGGAACCAGTAATAGAACCCTGCAATAACCGCAAATACGGTACCTGGAATCAGCACGTAGTGGAAATGCGCCACCAAGAACATCGTGTTGTGGTATTGATAGTCGGCGCTCGCCATCGCCAGCATGACCCCGGTTACCCCACCGATCGTAAAGATCGGGATAAAAGCGAGGGAATACAGCATCGGCGTTGTAAATTCGATGCGCCCTTTTTGCAGCGTAAACAGCCAGTTGAAAATTTTAACCCCAGTTGGAACTGCAATCGCCATTGTTGTAATCGAGAAGATCCCGTTAACCATGACGCCGTGACCCATCGTATAGAAGTGGTGCGCCCATACGATAAACGACAGCAGCGAAATGACGATCATACTCCACACCATGGACTTATAGCCGTACAAGTTTTTACGTGAGAACGTCGAAATAACTTCACTGTAAATCCCGAAGGCCGGCAAAATCACGATATAAACCTCCGGATGGCCCCATACCCAGAACAGGTTGGCCCAGAGCATATCCATCCCGCCGTTGGCCATTGTAAAGAACTGCGTACCAAACAGGCGATCGAACATCATCAGTGCCAGCGCTACGGTTAATACCGGGAACGCAAACAAGATGATGATATTGGTGATCAGTACCGACCAGGTAAACATCGGCATTTTCATCAGCGTCATGCCTGGTGCACGCATTTTCAGAATCGTCACCAGGAAGTTGACGGCAGTCATCAGCGTACCGATCCCCGCGATTTGGATCGCGATCGAGTAGTAGTTATTACCTACCGTTGGGCTGAACTCAACGCTCGCCAGCGGGAAGTAAGCGGTCCATCCGGCATCCGGGGAGCCCCCGATGACGAAGGAGATGTTAAACAGCATCGCTCCGGCGAAGAACAGCCAGAAGCTGACGGCATTCAGCCGTGGGAACGCGACGTCGCGCGCGCCAATTTGCAGCGGAATAACCACGTTCATCAAACCAACGATAAACGGCATCGCCATAAACAGGATCATAATGACCCCGTGTGTTGTAAAAATTTCGTTATAGTGCTGCGCATCCAGCAGCCCGTTCTCCGGCATCGCCAGCTGCGCCCGCATGAGCAGCGCATCCACGCCGCCGCGGAAGAGCATCAGCAAAGCGGAGATGATATACATGATGCCGATCCGCTTGTGGTCGACGGTCGTTAACCATTCGCGCCACAGCCAGCCCCATTTTTTAAAATAGGTTAATCCGATGACGATCGCCAGCGATACAACCACAATGCTGACCATCGCGCCATAAATCATCGGCTCACCCGTGACGAAAAATTCGTCCCATTTCATGTTCAGGTACTCCCTTCCCGTGGATTAGTTATGAGCTTCGTGTTCGCTAGATTCTTCCGTCATGTCCATGTCGGAGTGGTCCATCGTCGAATGGTCCATCTCCTCGGTTCCGTTCTCGCCGCCATGATGATGACCGGCGTTCTCGCCTTCCGGCGCAGGACGGAAGTCCAGATGAGTCGAGCTGTACGTTTGACGACCGACATGTGCGGTTTCCAGCAATTTATTGAACTCCGACTCGGTCAGCTCAGGAGCGGTGTCCTTCACTTCTTTGACCCATTTGTCAAATTCCGACGGCGCCATAGCCAGCGCTTCAAATTCCATGTGTGCGAAGCCCTCACCGGAGAAGTTCGAGTTCTTACCCATGTAGGAGCCCTCATGTTCAGCAACGATGTTCAGCGTATTGACCATGTCGCTCATCGCGTATTTCTGTCCCGCCAATTGCGGAATCCAGAAGCTCGTAATTGGACCGTACGAATACAGCCGGAACTCTACTGGACGGTTCGTTGGAATGTTCACATAGTTAACCGTCTCGATTCCTTCCTCCGGATAGCTAAAATGCCATTTCCAGTTGGAGGAGGCGGCGTAAATCACGAGCGGCTTTTGATCCTCGTAGCCTTCCGGCACTTTTTCGACCGCTGACGTACTGCGCACGGTCACAACCGACAGCACCGCGACGATAATGATTGGAATCGTAATCCAAGTGATTTCCAGCCATTTGCTGCCTTCCACATGCGGCGGTTCGTAGTCCGGCGCTGCTTTGGAAGCCCGATATTTCGTTAACATATAGATGTACAGCGTGTAAACGACCAGCAAAATAAAGGCCATCGTTAAAATCGAAAAAATGATGACTTGCGATTGGGTCTTGGCCACCGGACCTTTCGGGTCTAACACCGTCAACTGATTACACCCGGTCAGGAGGACAAGGAGGGCTGAAAATAAAGCTAAAAGCAACCCTTTCCTTTTCATAGGATACCGATACCCCTTTCTTCATTATGAACACCATCCCCTAAAGCTATGGGCATGGCTTCGTTCGATCAGCTACTTTTATGTTAGGAAAGGGGGGATTGAATAACAATTCATATAGAATGTTATTTCTGTAAATTTATTACATTCAATAGTGTGACTTTTATCCTTTACATCACATGAAAAGTTGATTTAAGGCGATTTTCGGCCGTTTTCCGGCAAAATTGGCGATTTTGATAATTGTTCACAATGCGGCTGTAGCCTATCAGAGTTCGCAGAATTGTCATAGAAAATCTCCATTTTGTGATTTTGTTCACAATATTTCGTATTCCAATCAATCTCGCACCCTCGCCTCTCTCCTGGATACGAGAAGAATGTGCGACATTTTCGTGACATTTTGATTGAACATAAACAAAAGAGGCTGCCCCAAAGCAAAACTTCCCTTGTCTTCAGGACAACCTCTTACCTCATGTTTATGCTATTTTTCGTACAGATAGACGAATCAAATGAAGCATGTCCGCTGTAAGTTAATTCTGAACAGAATCTTCGGCCTACAACAACTCTTTACGCAGTTGCTCCGGCGATTTCGGCGACAACAGGCCGAACGGAATATCAAAGACCGTTTTCGCCCCGGACTCACCAGCTTGCGACAGCTTGTACGCTGCGCGAGCGTAAGCGACCAGCACGCTAGCCGTAAATTCCGGATTGCTGTCCAGCTTCAGGCTGAACTCGATCAGCTGCGTGCTGTTTGCACCGGTCCGGCCGCTGCGCAAGACCATACCGCCGTGCGGCATCGCGGAGTGGTTCGTTTTCAATTCTTCCTCACTAATGAAGTGAACAATCGTGTCGTAGTCCGCGAAGTAGTTTGGCATCGACTTGATCTCTTGCTCGATCTTCGCCAGATCCGCCCCTTCCTCCGCAACGACGAAGCATTCCCGCAGGTGTTTTTCACGAGTGGACAGCTCTGGGTTTTCTCCGTTGCGTACGCGTTCTACGGCTGCCTCTACCGGAATGGTGTACTGTTTGCCGTCCTTCACGCCAGGCACGCGGCGAATTGCATCGGAATGACCTTGGCTGACCCCTTTGCCCCAGAACGTATAGTCCTTCCCTTCCGGGAGTACAGCTTCCGCCAGCAAACGGTTCAACGAAAACAAACCTGGATCCCAGCCCGTCGAAATCACGCTGACCGTTCCTGCTTTCTGCGCTACTTCGTTCACTTTTGCAAAGTATTCCGGAATTCTCGCATGCGTATCAAAGCTATCGACCGTATTAAACATCGACGCCAATTGCGGCCCTTGCTCCGGCAGATCTGTAGCCGACCCGCCGCACAGAATCATTACGTCGATTTCACCTTTATATTTTTCAATTTCGGAGATATGAACCACACCGCTGGCGGCAGCCACCTCGTCTGGTTGTCTGCGCGAAAAAATCGCTTTCAATTCAAAGTCAGGATTCTGCTTCAGCGCCATTTCCACGCCCCGTCCCAAATTTCCGTAACCTACGATACCGACATTAATTGTTGCCACTGAATATCCCCCTTCATGATGGTTAAACTCGTCATAACCCATAGACTAACCCCCATTGTAATGGACGCTCCTCATTTTTTGAATAGTTTACATGCAAGGTTAGCGTTTTTGTTTAAACATTCTGCATATTTGTGCAAATTATTTGACGTTTGATGCAAACCCTGGATTGCCAGGCTTCACAGATTAGACACAATTAGATAGAAATTGAGGCACGATATAGCCCATTCTAGTCATACTCAGGCGGAATTAATCCATGTAAAATGGTAATCATTGTGAGGAAGCTCATAGACTATCTGAATTGAGGATGAATTCGATTGAACAGGTTTCTTCGTAAATGGACAGGTTTCGCGGTTATCGCATGTATTATCGTTCTTGTTCTAACACCAGCTTCTGTTTTTGCCCACGCATATGTGGTTTCTTCCAATCCAGCAGCAAACGAGACATTAGACACGTCCCCAGAGATGATCGTCATCGATTTTAATGAACCGATTGAGGCAGGCTTCCATAAACTCGAAGTCATTGGCCCCAATGGAGACGACGTAACCGATGGCGAAGCGGCAATCGATCCCCAGAAGCCTTCTCGGCTGACCGTCTCCCTGCAGTCGGATTTGCCGGAGGGGCTGTATACGGCAAAGTGGAATGTGGTTTCCGGCGACGGTCATGCCATCTCGGGCACAATTCCGTTTCAGATCGGTCATGGTGATCCAGGCGGTGAGAGCGGGCTCCCGATCCATTCAACGACGGATGGCGGCAGCTCGTTTCCAGGCTGGAGTCTGCTATTGGTCCGCTGGCTATTTTATGGCGGAATGACAGCCTATCTTGGGGCTGTTGTCTTTCATGCTTGGCTTCTCCCCCGCATGGACAACGCCTGGGGGTCCGAACGGTTGAAGCGGCGCAGCCGTGTCCTATGGCTAAGCGGACTGATCGCCTCCTCCGCCGGCATTCTGCTTAGTTTGCCGCAGCAAACCGCTGACGATGCAGGCGGGGGATGGAAGGAAGCGTTGGATCCGGCACTTTGGCGGCAAACGCTGGTGTATACCACCTTCGGGGAGATTTGGAAGGTTCAGCTCCTATTGCTGGGAGGCTTGCTCTTATGGACGCTGTACCTGCTGCGCGCCAGCAGAAGCAACCGACCATCTCAGCTTCCTTTGCTTGGGGCTATGCTGCTTGGCTTAGGGCTGCTGCTCTCCAAGGCATTTATTGGACATGCCGCCACGGCAGACCTGCGAGGACCAGCCATAGCGGCAGACTTCCTGCATTTGGCCGCATCCTTGATCTGGCTGGGCGGTGTTGGTGCGATAGCGTTTTTGCTTCCGGCAGCAGCCAAGACTGTCGCTGGAGAAGAGGCCCTGAATTCTGCACCGTCGCACCTTCCTCTCTCTTGGCGGACGGTCCGGCGTTTTTCCATACTCGCCTTCATTATGGTAGCTATCCTGTTACTCTCTGGCGTGTATGGAAGCTTGTTGCACGTACCAACGCTTTACTCGCTGACGCATACGATATATGGTCTTGTACTGTTGGCCAAAATTGCCCTGACCCTGATCTGCCTGCTGCTTGGAGGTTGGTCCTTCCTGCGTGGAAGACAGGCAAGGAAGCCGCTGAACGCCGCCGGCATATGGACGGAATTGGGAGCAGGACTAGCTGTGCTTCTATTGGCTGGTGTCCTGGCGAACTTGCCCACAGCCGCTGCGTCCCCCGGCCCCGCTGCTCTGACCCATCAGTTGGATGATGGGACGAAGGTCACAATCCGTATAACTCCAAACGTTGCTGGCACCAACACCTTTCAAGTGAATGTGCTCGGTCCGGATGGTCAACCCCGCAGCGATGTGGACCAAGTGACGCTGGAGCTGACGTCAAAGGAAATGGACATGGGCACGATCGAAATCCTCTTCCCCGGCGGCTCCCCTCCCGAAGCGAGCGAATTGATTACAATGGGCGGCCGCTGGAACATTCACGTCCATATTTTGACAAGTTCACTCGACAGTTACGATTACGATACAGAGCTGACAGTAGGGAATCCGTAGAGGAATAATCTTAACGATGATCAAAGGAGTTTTTAGTTATGTTCAATCCAATACGTAATTTTAAAAAGCCGTTTTGGCATTACGCAGCAATCGCTTCTGCTATTGCATGGATCTTGATTCTTGTCTTGTTCACCAGCACGGCCAGTGCACATGTAACGGTTAAGCCCAGCCAATCCGCAACAGGAGCCTGGGAAACCTATACCATCAAAGTACCTGTGGAGAAAGACATTAATACGGTGAAAATCGCCCTCAAGATCCCGGAAGGAGTCGCCTTCAAACAGTACCGCCCCGTACCGGATTGGAACGTAGAGCTGACAACCGCGGAAGATGGAACCGTCACGGCGGTCACCTGGACGGCTGAAGGCGCTGGCATCGGCCCCGGCGAGTTCCAGCAATTTGAATTCGTCGCGCAAAATCCTGGCAAGCCCGCGGAACTGGCCTGGGACGCCTTCCAATATTACAGCGACGGCAGCGTTGTAGAATGGACCGGCGCGGAAGATTCCGATCGCCCCCATTCATTAACGGTGGTGAGCGCCGCGGAAGGCCCTGCGGATCATACCAGTTCACACGGTGGAACGGATGCCGCGTCAGGCACCACGGAGGACGCCGGACATGATCACAGCAGCACCAATGAAAGTGCGACAGCCGACAATACGGAGACGAGCGGTTCAGACAGCGAATCCTCATCCTCATCCGCATCCCCGTCCAATGAGAGTGACAGTGGTTCCCCAGCTGGCACGACGGCTCTTGTACTTTCGGCCTGCGCGCTGCTCGTATCGTTGGTTGCTTTAGGGCTGGCGTTACGCTCCAGACGCAAGTAAGCTGATCGCATAAAAAAACAGCGAGTCTCCCCCACGCTTCATCGCGCTGGAAGACCCGCTTTTTTTTTTCATAACGGATATATCCATTTATTTCATACCGATGGGTGCCTGATCGAACGGCTCCTTCCCGGAGCGCTGTTGTTCCCGGGGGATACCGAACAGGCAGCATAACGCCAGCAACATCCCAACGGACGCGCTGATGAACAGCGCCGGATAACCAAACGCATCGATCACCCAGCCAAGAAGCGGAGGCGATGTAATTGCGGCCAGGGACGATACAAAGTAATAAATCCCTGTACGCGTCCCGATGCTCTCCTCCCGCCCGGTGGCAACAATCCATGGGTAAGAGTTGATATTAATACACGCCCAGAAGATCCCCCCGACAATAAGCAGCAGGCGCAGCCACAGAACAGAGTCAACGAAAACCATCACACCAAAAACAACCAACAATCCGGCGACACCGGTGGAAATGATCGCTTTTTTCCCATAACGAGCTCCCAGCCAGCCGCTTGGCAACGCAAATAGCAGAAACGCAAGCGAGAAGAACGTCAACGAAAAAGAAGCTTCCGCATCGCTCATCCCAATCTGCTTAGTGCCGTACAACGTGAACAATGCCTCAACGCCTTGATAAGCCACGAACCAGAAGAAGATGGCCCCTAAAATCAGTACCGTCGTCTTGTCCAGCTGGTCCTTGATGCGAATCTGCGGTTTTGGCTTCCTGCCGGCTTCATCATCCCCGGCGAACCCCGCCACAAGCGCTGCGGCAGGTTCACGGATCACCGTCTTCAGAACCAACAAACAAATGAGCATCACAACTCCGGCAAAAAGAAACGGCATATACGAGCCGATCCCATAAAGCTGAGAGCCGATGCCAAAAGCCAGCACCGAGCCAATGCCGCCCATGAAGTTGATAATGCCGTTTGCTTTGGTCCGCTGCGGCTCTGGCGTAATGTCAGGCATAAGTGCCACCGTCGGTGCGCGGAATAAGCTCATCGATAAATTCATTAACACCATAAACAATACCAGTGTGACGAACCCGGTATGCCAAGGGATCAAAGCCGCAAACACAGCCCCTAACGGCATGCCAATCAGCAGATAAGGCATCCGCCGTCCGTATCGGGTATTCGTCTTATCACTGCGGTGTCCAATCCATGGCTGCAATACAATGGCGAAATAATTATCGATCGTCATCATAAACCCGATCATCGCGGCGCTCTTCAAATAGTCGTCCAAAAACAGCGGAACAAACGCATTGTACAACGCCCAGGTCAAGCTAATGCTAAAAAACCCGAGACCCAGCAGCCATGTTTTTCTCATCCGTACACGCTCCTTATTTCACCAGCAGTTCAGCCAAGCGATCCGGGTAATCGGTAATGATACCGGCCACACCCGCTGCGATCAGCGCCTGCATCAGCTTTGTATCGTTTACCGTAAACGGATGATAAACGACTCCGTTCGCCTTGGCCTCCGCCACCAGCTCTGGCGTCAGCGCGTATTGATAAGCGTGGAGCGCGTCCGCGCCCACCCGCTTCGCATAATCCCACGGTTCATACAGGCCTTCCATGTACAAAATGCCGGTACGGATGTCCGGAGCCAGCTTTTTGCATTCGACGAGAGAATAGTGATTAAAGCTGGAAATGATGATCCGTTCGCTTAAGCCAAAGCGGCGCACCGTATCCAGTACTTTTTGCTCGATGCCCGGGTATAATACGACGCCAGTTTTCAGTTCGAGGTTGACGATGGTATCCGTGTTCCGAACGAGGTCCAGCAACTCCTCCAGCGTTGGAATGCGCTCACCCGCAAACTCCTCGCGGAACCAGGATCCCGCCTCCCGTTGCTTAATTTCGGTCAAAGTCAAATCCTTGACCCACTCCGGCGTTCCCGCCGTCCGTTGCAACGTCTCGTCATGGATGAGAACCAGCTCTCCGTCGCGCGTCATCTGCACGTCCGTTTCAATACCGGTCGCCCCAAGCTCCAGAGCTTTGGCAAAAGCCAGCATCGTGTTCTCCGGGTAATACCCCGCAGCCCCGCGATGCGCAAAATTAATAATATCGCTCAAAAGGATCATCCTCCCAGGCATTTATTTAAAATTAAATATTAAACATCCCCCTACTATAATCCTTCATTGTTAGGCCTGTATAAAAAAGCACCATTATCCCTTTGGGTCAGAATTGGGAGAAGATAATGTTTTGGCCACACTTTTTCACCTTTATCCCTTTTGTTCCGGAATGAGGCACCATGAGCAGGATCGAATAGAGGCTTCCGTGAATCATCTACTTTTTTTGCAAGATTTGATGGACGATATGGAATTTTTTTCTTGATAACAGAACATGTGTTTGGTATAATTTAGAAAAGAGAACATACGTACGTATTTATTAAGCTTAGAGGATTGGATTGGAGGGATCGGATATGAAATTAGGAATGAATGCGGAATATCAATGTATCAGCAGTCGTTTTCAAAGTGAGGCAGATTGCATAGAGGCCATCATCGCGATGAAGTGGCCACATGGATTCGTCTGCCCGCATTGTGCTTATACGGAGTGTACCTGCCTGTCCTCTCGCCGGCTTCCTTTATTTGAGTGCAGACGATGCGGCTATCAGGCGTCGCCTTTGGTTGGTACGATTTTTGAAAGAACCCATCTGCCCCTGGTAAAGTGGTTCCGTGCCCTCGAGTTGTTTCTGCTCCCTGACGGCATCTCAGCGCTGCGGCTGAGTCAGATCATTGAAGTGACCTACAAGACCGCCTGGCTCATGCTGCACAAAATCCGTCATACCCTCAGCGAATGCGATGCCCAGGAACTGCTCTCTGGAGACGTGAAGGTCAACTGTGATCAATATGCGTATGATTCGTTACGCTATCATCCGGCGGCTCAGCCTTATGCCACCCCGGTTGTCGCCGGATGCAC
>NZ_JADQ01000081.1:0-15577 GCF_000518465.1 Paenibacillus sp. J14
CTGAAGAAGATCGGCAATCTCTCCTTGGGTTGAATTTTTAAAAGTTCTTCGAAGGAAAACAGACATTCTTGGAGAATATACAAAGTGACTTCCTCCATCCTTGAGGTTTTTGGGTTTGGTCACTTGAAAACTTCTCCAAGTTGGGGTGAAGTCCCTTTTTTATGTCCGAAAATCCTTACGGCTCAAGGCCTCAGATTACTGCAAAACGCTCATGTAAGAGTTGGAGCTGTCAGCAGAAAATAAAGTATTAGACTGCTCCTAGAATTTGAAACAGCAACAGCCAAGGACGAGAAAAAATAGTCCTAGGACTGTTGCTGTTTCATTGTATTAACGGATCCGATGTCGCCTATTGGGCATAACTATGACCTGCCTATTGCACCTCTGCATGTTGGAGGTTTCTTCCGGTGAGCCGAATTCTCGCGAACAGCAACGCAAAGGCGACACCAAGAACGATCATCGCTGCGCCCGCCCATAACGCCGGCACCAAGTGCATGCCAAAATCATCAGGTGTTTTAATGGCTGCTCCTGATTGGAAGATCAGCCCGCTGATGGCGATGCCGAACACCCCGCCAAGTTCACGAGTTGCGTTGCTGATGCCGCTGGCTTCCCCAGAAGATTGGTCCGGGACCGAGGTCATGATACCGTGGGCGAGCGGGGTGAAGCTGAAGCCCATCCCGGCTCCTGCCAGCATCATAAGCGGTGCTTGCCATAGGAACGGTACATTCACGCCAGCTGTTCCGATCAAGATAGCGAACCCGGCTAGTGCCAACGCTTGGGCTGTCATGCCGACGACTAACACTGTCCGGTTACCCAACCGCCCTACAGCGAACCCGGCAAGCGGAGCGCAGATCATCGTGCATCCGGTCCAGGCCATCGTCCGGACGCCAGCCTCCAGCGCCGAATACCCCTGCGCTTGTTGCAAGAACAAGGTGAGCAGGAAGATGGCGCCAAAGATGCCCGCATTCATCCAAAATCCGGTGAAGACATAGGCGGTGTAGCGCATGTTGCGGAAAAGGGTGAAGCGGATATATGGCGTTTCCCTCTTCCGTTCCCACAGATAAAATAGAATCATTAAGAATACGCCGGCAGCCAGCGACCCGATTACTTCCAGAGATGTCCAACCTTTGGTGTTGCCTTGTTCAAGTCCGTATACAATGCTGAACAATCCTACAGCAAGCAGCAGCACACCTGGCAAGTCAAGGGGCTTCCGTTCGCCTTTCGTTTCGGTGAGCCAGAAGCTGCCGAACAGAAGCGCAAGCAGGCCAATCGGAACATTCACCCAGAAAATCATTTGCCATGGTGCGCCTTCCACAATCAACCCGCCGATCAGCGGCCCGATGGACAGCCCGAGCCCGGAAATGCCGGACCATATGCCAAAGGCAGCGGCTCGCATGTTTTCCGGGAAGCCAGCGTTCACAAGCGTTAGGCTGAGCGGTACGATAGCGGCCCCGCCCATGCCTTGCAGCGCCCGGGATAGGATGAGTTGCAGCGAGTTGCCGCTTACGCCGCAAAGTATAGAACCAACAGTGAACAGAACGACGCCGATGAGGAACATCCTTTTGCGCCCGTAGCGCTCACCCAGCATGCTGAACGGGATCAACAATACAGAAAAAGCGAGCGTATATGCGTTCATAAACCATTGCAGATCGGTCATGTCGGCGTTGAACGACCGTTGAATTGACGGCAACGCAACGCCGAGCACCAGATTGTCAAGCATGGCCATGAACAGGGCACAACAGGTAACAACAAGCAAACGAATTCTTGCAGGGGTAAACATAGGGGGTCATCTCCTTGTTAGAATTTTATTTATTGATAAATAAATTTGTGATTTGAGAAAAAGCAAAGCGCTGTACCACAGCAGCTTTGCCGGGATAACTTGCGGGATTTGGTCGCAATCGATTAACACCAGGGCAGCAATTTGGTCAGGCCGACGGATTCGGAAAGCGAGATGACAAGGCCAGTACCAATAAACGCACTCGCTTCGTTTCCGGGATTCGGAAAACCGGCTTGCTCGAACCGCGCCTTCAGCCGGTCATAGACAACATCAAAGCATTGCCGGGTGAATTCCCGGACTGCCGGTTCTGGTATGGCATACGACATCATCACTAGTAAAATCTCATTGCGATGGGTTTCAAGCAGCTTCGCAAAGGCTAACCCCAACGCTTCCCTCAATTGCTCCGAATTCGCTTCAACCGATTCAAATGCATAGTAGATTTGCTTCGAGGCTTGCTCCAGCACGGCCAAATACAGTTCTTCCTTGGATTTGAAGAAGTGGAACACGTACGGTTGCGTCACGCCAACCGCCCGAGCCACATCTGCTGTGGTCGTCTTATAGTAGCCGCGTTCAGCGAACAGGACAGCAGCCGCCTCCAGAATATGCTGTTTCCGGCTCTGCTGATCTTCTCTGGGTGACATGTTAAACGCCCTTTCTTATTTATTGACTGATAAATAATTTATAAGGCAGAACATTCCATTTGTCAAGCCTCTCGGATGGATAAAGTGATGCATTTGGCCGTGAATGTTGCGGGGATGAACACACTGATGTTTGTTGAGTCAGGGGGGAGAAAGTAAATATCCTATCGCACTTCAACCATGGGACCACATTACGGGAGAAGTGGTCGATCTCTTTGGCGTGACGTGGATGATTACCGCACAGTAAGCTTAGGTGCCGAGAATCGGAGCTTATTAGGAACTTAACACGAAAAAAACGCGTCTCTGCCAAGCCAAGCATGGTATGAGGCGCGATTCTTTTCGACCGAGTCATTACAAAGTTATTCATCCCGCTTTATTTTTGCCTGCTGTTATTCAGTACTTCAAGGCCGTTCATTACATATGGCCGAACCATCTGTACTAATAAGTCAGTTCGATGCTTGTCCCCAACCGTTAACCAATGATGGGCTGCGCCGTAGATCGCGGAGGCGGTCATAGCCGAAACGATTTTGATCTGACGGAGGTCCGTAGCCGGCCCTTTGGTGAGAAGGCTTTCGATGATTTGCTGCAACATTCGCTTGATTTGCTCATCCACAAGCGTCGCGATTGATTTGGAAACCATTCTGCATGTCTGATAAAAATCCACAATGTAGCGGTGTGTCAACAGGATCAACTGATCACAGATTTCAGCTGTGAACTCCTGCGCGTTCATCACTTCCTCGGGAACCATGTCATGGAAAAACTGTTCAGTGTATTCTTCAAGCAACGCATATTTATCTTCATAATGGGCGTAAAAGGTGGCGCGGTTAATAGCAGCTTGCTGGGTGATATCTTTGATGGATATCGCATCAAAGTCTTTACTCCGCAATAATTCTCTGAATGCTTCTCGGATGAATTGTCGTGTGCGCATGACCCTTGGATCTTGCGGATTAACCATAAACCTGTCCCCCTCTAAAACATCAAATATCCAAATGTGTTGCTTAGGCAACGTCCTCGTGAATCTGTCTGTTGAACTCATGATCTTGGTGTACTACGATTTTATCAGACAGATGTTGCTTAAGCAATTTATGTCGAGTATCTTCCAGAAAGGTAGGAACATCATGAACTCGAAACAACCTCGACTTTTGATATTTGGTGCTGGTGTGATTGGCAGTGTGTACGCCCTCCGTTTTGCACAGTATGGATTAGACGTCACCGTCTTGGCGAGAGGAAAGAGACTGGAACTACTGCAACAAAAGGGATTGCTATACAATGAAGCTGGGGTCGTTAAGCAACTGCCTATCAAGACGATTGAGAAGCTAGAAAACGACGACATCTATGATTTTATTTTCGTTCCCGTACGATTCGACCAAGCCGAATCGGCCCTTACTGTGCTCAAGGATAATCAGAGCAAAACGATCGTCACTTTGACGAACACTGTTGGTTATGACCGTTGGCTTGACATCGTGGGTGACCGGTTGCTCCCCGGATTCCCGGGTGCAGGTGGAGACATCAAAGGTGATGTTCTATACGCCCAATTTGGTACGGAGAAACATCAGGGCACCATTTTTGGTGAAATCAATGGACAGGTTACCGAAAGAGTGAAAGAGCTCGCGAAAATCCTTGAATCGGTCAATTTACATTATGAAATCCAAACTGACATTCAAGCTTTCCATATTTCACACGCGGCATTAGCCGTCGTCAACAAGCACTTCTATACCAATGACGGCATGATGGATGTAGAGTCGGCAAGAAGTGAGAGCACGCTAAGCAAAATCGCTGCAGAGATGAAGCAAAATCTTCGGCTGGTTGAGCAAGCTGGAATCCCCGTGATTCCAGCGGAAACGAAGGCGGTACTGGAATTGTCTGATGACGAGATCATCTCCCGTCAACGCCAGATGCTGACCAACGATTTTATTATTGATGTCAAGCTTGGGAACCATGCCGTCAGCCAAAAGGCAGAAATCCTGTTACTAGATGAGATGTTTCATAAAAAGCTATCCAACCTTCGATAACTTTGGACTCGGTTGAACACAAAAACAGCGGCGGGCTAAGACTTTCCTTTTCAAGTCCTAGTCCACCGCTGTTTCATTTAAGAGGGGCCCCTCTCTATTTCATATTTGCCTTCTTCCACTCCTCATGATATGTCCACACTCGCTTCCACAGCTCCTCACGTTCGAGCTGGCTGTAGCTGACGAGATGCTCCTGAAACACGTCTCCCAGCACTTCCAGCCATTGGGTTTTGGTGCGGAGTTCTGTTTTTTCGATTGCCTTGCTGTCTCGCCGCGTCCATATACATCCTCTTAATTCATTACTGCCCGTGGCGTGTCTATGCCGAACAAGGAATAGCTTCATCCAGGGCGACTCCGGCGATCGGCTGTAAAATTCATGCTTAGGTTTGAATTCCTCCAGATTCTCCAGTTCATCCGGGTCATAATCAACGCCAACAAACGAGGCGTTCGGGTCGTGAACCAGCCGCCACCCGCCTTCTGCCACGTCGGAGTTCACGACTTGATAGCGTAGCGGCCCTTGCTCGTAAGTACCGATCTGCAGCGGAAGCGGTTCATAGGGCATATCCCCCAGCCCCACATCGATGATGTAACGTTGTGCTTGCTGCTGTTCATTGGTCAAGCTGACGGTAAGACCAAGGTGAAAGGAGTTAATGCGCGGTTCCTGCCCTGGCGGCTGGACACCGGCTCGATGCCAAAACACACGGTAACCGAGGGAATGAAGCAGAACGCCAAACGCACCGTTTAAGTGAAAACAATACCCGCTTCGGTTGCTCAACATCAGACGGACGCACTCATGAAGATCGATTGGAGTGGGTCTGCCAGCAACGATATCGATAGTCTGCCAGGAAATGGTCGACACATGGGCTCTGTGAAGCTGGGTGAGATAGTCAAGGGTTGGCGGTTGGATGTCTGCGATCCCGATTCTTTTTAAGTAAGCTTTGATTTCGGCGGGGGTCATCCTCATGTTTCCATCATCACTTTCTCAGAATGCTTGCTGTCATGCCCCAGCTTCTTGACCAGTGCGATAAACTGCTCAACGGCTTGATCGATACGCCCAAGAATCTCCTTATCTTGCGGAAGCCCATTTGGATCAAAGATCGATTGGCCTTCCCCAACGGAGATCCATTCCGGACAATGGATGCCATGCAGATTCCGAATGATGCTCTGCAAATGGAGAAGTGAACTAACCCCCAGAGGACCACCTGCCGAGCTCACCGTTAAGAACGGCTTCCCTGCCACGTGGCGGTTGTCCAGGTAATCCAGTGCATTTTTTAAGGTGCCGGAAATGGAACCATGATACTCAGGAGTGCCCAGGATAATGCCGTCGGCTTGTTCAACCGAAGTGATCAGAGGCTCCGCTTCCTTAGGAACAACCTCGGAATCAGGGGAAAAGAGCGGTAGCTGCACAGCCGCCAAATCAATAAATGAGACGGGAATATTGTTCGATTTCAGCAGGTTTTCGATATAGCGAAGAATACTTGTGCTAATCGCATGGTGCCGGTTGCTTCCGGCGATCAGGGTAATATGCATCGTTACGACCTCACTTTATTCGTTAAGCTTAAGTTGCTCCGGAGAAGATTTCGCAAATTTCCACGACATGTTCATGCCAATGACCCCGGAGATAATCATGGCCGTGCCGCAGAGATGACTCCATGTCACGGTTTCCTCCAAGAACAAGGCCCCTGCTCCAATGGCGATGACCGTAGATAAGTGGGAAAATACACTCATTTTCGCCGCTTCTAACCGGGATAAAGCAAAATTCGCCATATAAGCGGTCGCCACTTGAGCCACGCCAAGAAAGAGAATCAAGCCGATAAAGAATGGGCTGGCTAGCGGAGCGATGAAGGTATCAACCGTTCGAGATGGGAGATGATTGCCAAGCGATACTGCTAAGTAGGAAATGAAGGTGACTCCCATCATAAAGAAGCTGATCTCCATGGCGCTAAAATGCTGGGTGACCACTCGGGCCAGTACGTTATACCCGGCTAACGTAATGCAGGCGAGAAGGAGCAGGACGATTCCGGTGGTGTGCGACCAGTTGCTGCTGCCATTCATCAAATATATGAACACAATGCCGCCTGCAGACAGAAGAAGAGAGAGCTTCTGCATCCAGGAGTTTTTTTCTTTCAAGAAAAGGGAGGCGAATAGCATCGTGACCGCAGGTGTCATGGCGCTGATGATGCCCCCTTCTGCGGAACTTGCATGCTGAAGCCCAAAGGTTAGCAAGATAAAGTAAGCGATCGGGTACAACGCAGCGAGCAACAGTAGGGAAAATATCGGTTTTCCACGAAAGCCCAATTTGACGAATCCAAACAACGCAGGAACAAGGAAAACGATAAATGCTACAGCAAAGCGATAAGTCAACGTATCCACGGGATTGGCGAAAGCCAAAGTCAGTTTGACCAATAGAAAAGTGATGCCAATCACTGTCGCATTCAGGATGGCAACGAAATAAGCGAGCTTCAGTTGAGAAATCACCTCCAGGTTGTCATGCCATCTCTAGGATGTCCGCCGGCGGACATCATGCGCTGCAATACAAACATGTGACCCAATGGTCACTTTTAATATATGTTACTATATGGTAACATGTCAATGGTTATAAAGACATTTTTTGCCCACTATTTTGTGGACGTCATGGAGGCATGTCCTGATGGACGATATATTTAAAGCGCTGGCGGATCCGAGCCGACGCACGTTGCTCGATCTGCTATATGAGAAGGATGGCCGAACGTTAAACGATCTCTGTGCGCATCTGCAGATGTCCCGTTTCGGTGTCATGAAGCATCTACGAATCCTGGAAGAAGCGGGTTTGCTGACGACCCGGAAGGTGGGCCGGGAGAAATATCACTACTTGAACCCTGCATCCATACGCCAAATCTACGATAGGTGGGTAAGCAAGTACGCCGAGCCATGGGTATCGGGATTAAGTTTGCTAAAAAAAGAGTTGGAGAGTGAACCAGCCATGGAGCCAAAGCCAAGACATGTCAGCCGCATTGCGATCAAGACCAGTCCGGAACAGGTCTGGAACGCGCTGACCAATCCTTCGCTAACCTCAAAATATTGGTATAACGGGTCACTTCGCGGCGAACTCAAAGCGGGTTGCCCGTATGAGATATGGAATCCTCAAGGGCAGGTGCAGGCCAAAGGGGAATTTCTTGCCGTAGAGCCGCCTCGTCGGCTGGTGATGTCCTGGCAGCTGCTGATCCAACCCGAGACCACGGAGGAGAAGCCTTCACGATTAACTTGGGAAATCGAGCCGCATGCCGAGTTTGCCGGGGTAACGTTAGTGACTGTGGTACACGACGAGTTCGAGGAAGCCCCTATGACTTCTCGTATATTGGAAGAGGGATTGCCGATCGTATTGTCCGGGATGAAGACTTTGATTGAGACAGGCGGCACATTAACTACTTAAGGGAAAAATAAGGAGGCAGAATTCCAATGAAAATCGTGGTGACAAGCCTATTCGTTCAAGATCAGGACAAGGCGTTAGAGTTTTATACCCAAACCCTAGGGTTTGTAAAAAAGCACGACGTTCCTGCCGGAAAATTTAGATGGATCGCGTTGGTATCGCCCGAGGAGCAAGACGGGACCGAGCTTTTGCTCGAACCCAATGACCATCCTGCTGCGAGAGAATATCAACAGAAATTGTTCGCCGATGGCATCCCGGCCACGATGTTTGGAGTTGCAGACACTCACCAAGAGTACGAACGCTTATTGAAGCTGGGGGTGAAGTTCACGATGGAGCCGACGCAAATGGGCGAGAACACCATCGCGATCTTCGACGATACTTGCGGCAATTTGATTCAGATAATTGATTATAAGAAATAACTTCATTCGTTGAGCTCTGTGATGTTCGATCCCACTTCTTGTAGCTTGCGAAGAGAGTTCATTGATTTATGACAGGATCTTTCACTATTATCCCTTATCAGAAACAAGGAATCTCACCAGACGCTACAAGGAGTGATCGAATGTCATGTTCAGATTTACGATACTATTCTTTAGTATCATGTTTATGATTGGGACCGACACCTTTCTCATCTCGCCGCTGCTGCCAACGCTGCAGGATCAATTTGATGTGGATACGGGCATTGCCGGCTGGATGATTGGCGCCTACACGCTGGGTTCTGCCATCTTTGCCTTTTGTTTGCGCAGCAGGAAGAGGTTGTAGGTTACGTAGTAAGAGATCATCACGAACATCAACCCAGCGGTCCAACCGCCGGTGATTCCTTGCCATTGCTCTGCGGAGGAAACGCCGGTTTGGGTGAATGCAACGTAAAATCGGAACAAGAATCTTATCAAAAACAATAGGGTGACAATCATTCCGATCCACAAATTTGGCATGTAATGCAATCGTCCTTCGCGTTGTTCGAATCGGGTCATCGCCGCACTGCAGGTTGCCAGAATGATGCCGAGGGCGGTTCCTGCTAGGTCAGAGATTAGACTGCTTATATGCGACGAGCCTGAGATGAACAGGATGAATCCAAAGATCGTCATGATCACGGTAGACACTTGTAACCTGCGCGAATTCAGCGGTTGCCATCCAAAATTTCGCCGTAGGCGGCGATAGACGCGGTGCAATATAAAAAAAGCGAGAAGTGCGAAAATAATGATTTGTGTATTCATCGCGGGGTGTGGCCTCCTTCGATTGTTCTTTGGTCTGATCTCCATGTTACTTGAGTTCGTTTGGATCAGCGACCATCCTCGGATACAATTGCGCAGGTTCTGTGTATATCTGCGGATAGAACAAGGAGATGAGGTGATGACCTTGAACATCAAAGGAGGGGAAAGCTCAAGATAGAGGGGGAATAGAAGCGTGGAACCTTGCTAGCTGATAGGGTGGAACGGAGGGGGCGTTCCAGCCCATATGCAGCATACGACTGGATGTTGCGTGTCTTCAGCACCGTTCATTAAGTGGGGAGACGGCAAAGAATCCTCACGACGGCTTCAGCATCTCCATCGAAACCTCGGCAATTTGATGGAGCTTCTGTTTATCCGTGGAAGTGCGACGCATAACGCGGATTCCGAGCATCGTCGCATGCAAACTGGACGCCAGCAGGCGAGGGTCTAATCCGGGTGAGATATCTCCCGCCTGTTGTCCCTGTTGGATGAGCTCAGTCAACAACTGCTCTTCATTGCCGAACAGCTCGCTCGTTAATTTGCTGACCTCAGGGTCTCGGTAGGCCAGCTCCGTCGCTGAGTTGACAAAGAAGCAGCCGATTGGTTGGTCGCCATTGGTCTCAATCAAATAATCAAAAATCAAACGGATGGATTCTAACGCCGTCCGGCCGCGTTGGACTTCCGTCTTAATGGCAGCATTCGTAATCCGTGCATACTTCTCCATCGTTTTGAGGTACAGCGTGTGCTTGTCGCCAAACGTGTCGTATAAGCTGCGGCGATGAACCCCCATATGCTCGACGAGGTCTTGCAGCGAAGTCTTCTCATAACCTTGCTCCCAGAATAGACGCATTGCTTTAAGGAGCACCTCGTTCTCATCAAATTCCTTGCTTCGTGCCATAGTAAATCCTCCTTTATCCCTTATCTTAACATATTGAGAATGAACGGTAAAAGAAAGGATAGCGAGCGTCCCTTCGATCCTTTATGAATTCACTTCGCAGGCCGGTGTCAATCTCGATAAGCATACTCCTCTAGAAAGCTTCGCAACCGTTCAATTCCCAGTTCGATCTTCACCTCAGGGAGATTGCCATAGCCAAGCAAAATATGCCGCGTATAGTTGCCTTGGATGAGGCAGTAGTCCTCGACCCCATATACGCGTACGCCGTAGGCCTGGGACTTGGACCAATCGAGACCTGCAGGAATCCCGCGAAACTCGACCATCAGGTGCATGCCGGCTTCATCCCCTTGAATAACCGCACGCGCGCCGAAATGGTGTTGTATCGCTTCGATCAATAGCTGGCGCCGCTGTCGGTAGTTTTTTTTCATTTTGTGAATATGCCGGTCCAAGCAGCCATCCCGCATAAACATCGCCAGCGCAATTTGCAGCATCGACGGGGGACGGAGATTCTGGGCTTCGCGCAGGTCAGCCATGGGCCGAACGAGATGAACCGGGAGAACCAGGAAGCCGAGACGCAATCCGGGCGCCAGCGTCTTGCTGAACGTTCCAACGTATATCACGCGACCCGGGTTTAAGGTATATAGCGGCGGGATCGGAACTCCCTTTAATCGAAAATCGCCATCATAATCGTCCTCGATGAGATAGGAGGCCGCTTCCTCTGCGAGGCGGACGGCATGTTGTCGCCGCTGAATCGGCAGAATACCGCCGCCCGGAAACTGGTGCGAGGGCGTGAGCAGCATGAGATGTCCCGGCTCCCATTCGCGCAGCTCATGCACCTTCATTCCGGCGCTGTCGATAGCGACCGGTGAGATCCGATAGCCAACTTTGCGAAAAATATGCTGCGTGAACTCAATCGTCGGATCCTCCAAGTACACGGCGTCAAAACGGTCCCGCAGCGTCTGGGCAATGAGGGCAAAGCCTTCCGAGGAGCCGGATACAATCATGATTTGCCCCGGTTGGCAACGCATGCCTCTCGTTCGGTAGAGGTAGGCGGCAATCTCCTTTCGCAGCGCTTCTTCCCCGCGGATGTCGCCGTAATCGAGGGAGGTGGAGGGGATTACCTCCGCCGCTTCTTTTAAATATTTAGCCCATAGCTTCCGAGGAAAATGGCGCAAATCCGGCGTGCCGATCTCGAAATCGATCAAACCCTCGGAATCGGAAGATGCCTCTCCCTCCCATCCCAACCGCTCCATCTCCAGTTCCTCTCCCTCACTTTCGCCAGCGCTGGCAAGGCTCGTCCGAATTCCACTTGCCACATAGGTGCCGGAACCGGTTTGGCCGATCAGATAGCCTTCGGCAATGAGCTGCTCATACGCGTCGATCACCACGTTCCGGGCAATCCCAAATTCTGCGGCCAGCTTGCGGGTGGGAGGGAGCCGCATTCCTTCCCCCCATTCACCTCGTTCAATATTTTGCCGGATTTGCCGGCAAAGCTGGGCCGTCATCGTTAGTTCTGAAGCCGGATCCAGTTGAATTCCGTACATGATTACTCCCCCTCCCTTCGGGAAATTGGTTCCTCAAAATAATCAAAAAGTGGCTCTAAAAAGAACCGATTATCTCTATTATACTGTGATGGAAATCAAATGGAAGATGGAGGGATCAAGCAATGAATAAGAAAACGATCGGCTCCTCCGGGCTTCAGGTGAGCCCGCTCGGATTCGGCGGATGGGCCATCGGGGGACCTTTCCTGCTGGACGGCTTACCGGATGGTTGGGGAGAGGTCGACGATAAGGAGTCGATCCGGGCTGTTCAAACGGCACTGGACCAGGGGATTAATTTCTTTGATACAGCGGATGTGTACGGCACCGGTCACAGCGAGGAAATTTTGGGACAGGCGCTGCATGGGCGGCGGCAGGACGCTGTGATCGCTACGAAGTTTGGCTTTACGTATGATGCCGCAACCCGGAACGTATTTACGAAGCTGGATGTGTCCCGCAATTATATCCGTTGGGCTTGCCAGGCCTCCTTAAGACGGCTCGGTATGGATTACATCGATTTGTATCAAATCCACCCGGGGGATTTCTCGTCAGAACAACTCGATGAGGCGATCGATGGGCTGGAACGGTTAAAACAGGAGGGGCTCATCCGCGCTTACGGATGGAGCACCTGGAGCACAGCGAATGCCGAGCAATTCGCCCGCAAGTCCTCCGGTGCTGCGATCCAGCATCCTTTGAATGTGCTTTCCGATGATAGCAGCATGGTCGAATTGTGCGAGCGGCACGGGTTGAGCAGCATTAACAACTCCCCGCTGGCGATGGGGCTGCTGAGCGGCAAGTTTACGGCTGCATCGAGCCTTCCGGCAGATGACGTTCGCGGGAGCGGGCATGAGTGGGTACAGTACTTCAAAGACGGCAAGCCGCTTCCGGAGTATTTGGCGAAGCTGGATGCGGTTCGTGAAATTTTAACCTCCGGCGGACGCAGCCTGGTACAGGGAGCGCTGGCCTGGATCTGGGGGAAGAGCGAGTGTACCATCCCGATTCCGGGGCTCAAAAACGTCAAACAGGTGGAGGAGGCGGCAAAGGCCATCTCATTGGGCCCGTTGACTCCATCCCAAATGAGCGAAATCGAAGCGATTTTGCGATAACCTAAAAAAGACCTCTTCGAAGATCTCGAAGAGGTCTTGATTCCATTCGGTAAGCAAGGGATCAGCTCAAGGTGGAGAGGGCTTCCTTGGTAAATGGCTTCAGCTCATCCACGCGGCCGTCGCGGATTTTCGCCGCCCAAGCCGGGTCGGTGAGCAGTGCGCGGCCAACGGCAACGAGGTCGAACTCGCCGCGTTCGAGGCGCTCGATCAGCTGCTCAATACCGGTTATTTCTCCGCCTTTGCCTGACTCGAACAAGCTGGTGAACTCGGAGTTCAGTCCGACGGAACCTACAGTGATCGTCGGTTTGCCGGTCAGCTTGCGCGTCCAACCGGCCAAGTTCAGCTCTGAGCCCGCGAACTCCGGTTCCCAGAAACGGCGAGTGGAGGCATGGAAAATATCAACACCAGCCGCACTCAGCGGAGCTAGGAAGCGTTCCAGCTCTTCTGGGGTCTTGGCCAACTTGGCACTATAATCAACAGGCTTCCATTGCGAGAAACGGAAAATAATCGGGAAATCCGGCCCAACCGCAGCACGGACAGCTTCGATTACCTCAACGGCAAATCGAGTACGCTCAATGAGGTCGCCGCCGTATTCGTCCGTCCGTTTATTGGTGACTTCCCAGAAGAACTGGTCAATCAGATACCCATGCGCCCCGTGGATTTCGACGGCGTCAAAGCCAAGGCGCTTCGCATCTGCAGCAGCTTGAGCATAAGCCTGAATCAGCTCGCGAATTTCCTCCTTCGTCAGCGGTTCCGAGACCGGCTTACCGGTCAGGCTGAGGCCGGATGGTCCGATCGGATCGGCATTTGATTCAGGGAACGTCTCTCGCTTACGAGCCGTACCGGTATGCCAAATTTGGGGGGCAATTTTGCCGCCGGCTTCATGCACTTCATCGACGACTCGCTGCCAACCAGCCAACGCTTCCTCTCCGTAGAAATGAGGTACATCCCGATCGGCAGGAGCTGCCGGATGGTTGATCACCGTACCTTCCGTAATAATCAAGCCAACGCCGTTCTCCGCTCTTCTCCGATAGTAACCGGCGACATTAGCCCCCGGGATACCTCCTGGAGAAAAGGAACGAGTCATTGGCGCCATGACAATTCGATTGGCAAGCTTCAGTCCACCGCCTTCAAAAGGTTTAAACAGAGCGGCAGCGGTTTGAGAAATAGACATAGGGATCTCTCCTCTCGCGTATAGATATATCTAAATATATAGATTAACAGATGAATATGCAAGCTGAAAAAGATTCTGCTGGATTATTTTTTGGCCTTCAACTTAGCGGCGAATTGTTCCAAGAAGGCATCAATTCCTTTTTCATTTAACCGGTAATACGTATATTGCCCATATCGGCGGGATTCTAACAAGCCGCTCTTTAGCAAACTTGCTAAATACGAAGAAATGACGGATTGCGCTAATCCCGATTTTTCTTGAATCGAGCCGACACATACGCTGCCCGGAAACTCCTGCTTAATGACCTCCGGCAGATCGGGCTCTAAATTCTCCGGCTCCCGCAGCCAACAAAGGATGTTGAGCCGGGTTTCGTTTGAGAGGGCCTTCAGTACAGCCAGCATGTCGTGGTCTTTCATCGCATTGGATCCCCGTTCTTGGTTGATTTGTTCTCAGTATACCAAAATTTACGCCGCCCTATAAAGAGTGAAGATAGATGGAGTAACGTTTGGGATAAGTTGAATTCATATCGAATTCATTTATAATATACATGGATCAGCAATTCATGAAAAAGGTGGGTTAGGTTAAATGGTGCATTTCATTAGACTGCGTCATACCGCTTTGAACAAGTAATTTCATATGTTCAAAGGCTCTGTTCACCGGAACAGGGTAAACGGGACCAGTCTGCCCATTTTTCATAACTCTTCAAATTTAGGGATCGAATCGTGATATGAAGGAAGGCGGGAAAGTTCTGCCTTTCTTTTTTTATGTTCATCAGGGTATATAAGCATGCATAACTATGCCTTCGGTTCACGTTCAGGGCTTGTCTTTCCCGTTTACTCCGCTTCCGAGATCAATTGAGGAAAAGGAAGGGAAAACATTGACGCAATCACGAAATGACGCAGAACGTGCAATGCAATATGCCGCCATCTTAAAATGCCCGGTATGCGGGGGACGCTTTCAGGCAGCGGGTTCAAGAAGCTTGGAATGCTTCCAGAGACATACCTTTGATTTCGCAAAACAAGGCTACCTCAACCTGATGTCTCATCCAGTCCATAGCCATTATGACAAAGAGCTGTTTGCTGCTAGAAGGAGCATCATTGCGGAGAGCAAACTCTATGCCCCCATGCACGAAACGATCGCTCGGGTCATTCACGCATACGCAGGCGCCCCCGCTTCTGCTCCGCGCGTGGCGGACATGGGGTGCGGAGAAGGCTCACATTTGCAGGGGATATTACGGCAGTTGAATAGCCCGGAAGGGTTAGGCGTTGGCATCGATTTATCCAAAGAAGCTATCCGGTTGGCTGCCCGGCAAGAGGCAAATGCCCTATGGATTGTCTCGGATTTGGCCCATGCGCCGCTGCAGGATCAATCGGTTCAAGTGGTGCTCAACCTGATGTCGCCAGCCAATTATGGCGAGTTTCAGCGGATGGTGGCACCGGGAGGGGTGGTCGTGAAGGTCGTCCCGGGCGCTGATTATTTGCGGGAACTCCGGGCATCTCTCTATGACGGCCATGAGAAAAGAATCTATTCCAACGAGAAAACGGTCACGTTGTTCCGCCGGCATTTTCCCGTTATGGAAGTTACGCCGTTGAAGTACCGCCAGCAACTAAGGGCCGAACAATTACGTGATCTTGTGCGCATGAGTCCGCTTGCCTGGTCTGCGGAACAGAAGCGGATTATGGCATTTACACAGCGTGAGGCCACCGAGATCACCATCGATGTGGAGATTCTGGTGGGCATCCAGGAGATAGTGTAAAATCTCTGTGGGTGTAGGAATTGGAAAAAGCGGATATAGAAAAAGAGCTTCTCCCTTGGTAAAGTGATGTTTG
>NZ_JADQ01000082.1:0-15454 GCF_000518465.1 Paenibacillus sp. J14
AGATCCTACGTGAGCAACGGAGCGACTGACTGAATTCAAGATTCGATGTCGAGTTCACTTCCTCGAGTTGCTTCGTGATTAAAAGATGACTGGGAGAGGGTAGAAGGATGTTTAGAGTAGGACAAGGCTTTGACGTGCATCAGCTCGTGGAGGGCAGGCCGTGTATAATCGGCGGGGTGCATATCCCGTATGAGAAAGGCTTGCTGGGGCACTCGGACGCCGACGTGTTGTTGCATGCGATCAGCGACGCCATTTTGGGAGCGCTGGGGTTAGGAGATATCGGCCGCCACTTCCCGGATACCGATCCAGCGTTTAAAGACGCAGACAGCGTGGTGTTGTTACAGCACGTATGGGATATGGCAGTTGAGAAAGGCTATCGCATCGGCAATCTGGACGCAACGATCATTGCACAAAAGCCGAAAATGGCTCCGTACATCCCGCAAATGGTGGAGGTTATTGCCCGCACCCTGGGTACACAGCCGGAGCTTATTAACGTAAAAGCTACAACCACCGAGCAACTCGGTTTTACTGGACGCGGTGAAGGCATTGCGGCACAATGCGTTGTCTGTCTGGTTCAGAATGTGTTATCATCATAAGCTTGTGAGGTTATATTTTCGCTAACTATAAGGATAGAGCCTTGACGGCAACGTCATAAAATTAGGGAGGGGATTGAAATGGCTGAAGTACGCGTGCGCTATGCGCCGAGTCCAACGGGTCATTTACATATCGGGAACGCCAGAACGGCGTTGTTTAATTATTTGTTTGCCAGACACCACGGGGGCAAATTCATCATCCGTATCGAAGATACAGACGTGAAACGCAATGTGGCCGGCGGTGAGGAGAACCAGCTGACTTACCTCAAATGGTTAGGCATGGATTGGGACGAAAGCGTGGATGTCGGCGGGAATTACGGTCCGTACCGGCAAACGGAGCGTCTCGACTTGTATCGCCCGCTGGTGCAGGATCTGCTGGACCGGGGGCTGGCTTATCGTTGCTACTGTACGGAAGAAGAGCTTGAGAAGGAACGCGAGGAGCAGATGGCGCGCGGCGAGACGCCGCGATACTCCGGGAAATGCCGTCACCTGACACCGGAGCAGCTGGCTGCGTACGACGCGGAGGGCCGCCAATACAGCATTCGTTTCCGTGTACCGGAAGGCCGTACGTTTACGTTCGACGATTTGGTGAAAGGGCCAATTTCGTTTGAATCCGACGTCAGCGGAGATTTTGTCATTGTGAAAAAAGATGGCATTCCGACCTACAACTTCGCCGTTGTGCTGGACGATCATCTGATGAACATCACGCACGTACTGCGCGGGGAGGACCACGTGTCCAATACGCCTCGTCAGTTGATGATCTACGATGCGTTTGGCTGGGAGCCGCCGGTATTTGGGCACATGACGCTGATCGTTGGGGAGAACCACAAAAAGCTAAGTAAACGCGACGAATCGGTCATCCAATTTATCGAGCAGTACGATCAACTCGGTTATTTGCCAGAAGCGATATTTAACTTTATCGCCCTGCTGGGCTGGTCGCCGGAAGGGGAAGAGGAGATTTTCAGCAAGGACGAGCTGATTTCGATCTTCGACGCGAACCGCTTGTCGCGCAGCCCGGCGGTGTTTGATACGAACAAGCTGGCACACCTGAATAATCATTACATCAAGAACGCCGATCCGAAGCGGATCGCTTCGCTGGCCATCCCGCATCTGCAACGGGCAGGACGGCTTCCGGCGGAGCTGTCGCCGGAGCAGCAAGCATGGGCCGAGGCGCTTGTGGCGTTGTATCAAGAGCAAATGACGGCGGCTTCAGACATCGTGGAGCTGTCGGAGTTGTTCTTCCGCAGCGAGCTGTCGGTGGACGATGAAGCTGCTGCCGTGCTGGCCGAGCCGCAAGTACCAAACGTGCTGTCGACGTTCTTGGCTAAGGTGGAAGGCCTTGCCGACTTCAGCGTGGAGAACATCGGCGCTGCCATCAAAGAGGTGCAGAAGGAGACGGGCAGCAAAGGAAAAGGCTTGTTCATGCCGATCCGCGTGGCACTGACCGGGCAAATGCACGGCCGTGACCTGAACCAAACAATTTATCTACTGGGCCGGGACAAAGTCATCGAGCGGTTGAAGGCACGTATCGCTGCTTTGTAGGGCGGCGTAGGAAAGCTCAGTGTGGGCAGCACGGCCCGGGCGGGCCGGCCAAGGTTGCCTAAGGCTGTCCAAGTCGCCCCCGTATCCGGCTGGCTTGTGCGCACGACGCATAGTACAATTGCGCTAACGCTTGCCACAGCACTTATTTAGGCGAAACGGACCGATTTTCTGTTCTAACGCTTGTCAGAGTGCTTATTGTGGCAAGTCAGGCTCATTTCCTTGCTGAAATCAAGGAATAAGGTGTCTGGCAAGCGTTAGCGCTGAATGTACCCTCTTTTTTGCTCGAATAACGTCTGAGATCAGCGTTAGAAAGAGAGGGATAAATTTTTTCCGGGCTGCCATTGTCAGTAGGACGTCCATTAGGTAATATTAATGCAGATAGACCTTGCAACTAGAACCATACCGGCAGACCGCCGTCTTTAGAGCCCAAATGGCATAGATCGGGAGAAGTACGCGATCAGCCGTATCGACCAGAGAGGATAACCGGGACCCTTCAGAGCGGACCACGCAAAGAAGATACCAGGCTGGAAGTTATCTGGATATGTGCTGGCGGAAATGCACCCGGGAGCCGCGAATGCGAACACGCCTTGAATAAGGCGAGGTAGCTTTCGCCGTTTTGTCCGCGTTAAGGACTTTAAGAGGGAGGAGTCACCTTAAGAGCAAAGCTTGGTTGAGCCTGTAATGGACATCAACCGCCCCTAAAGGCGAACTCATCCAAAGCAGAGTGGAACCACGTCGTCAGGCGTCTCTGCAGCGTAAGCTGCAGGGACGTTTTTTTAATTCTGTTTGCGATAGGAAAAGAAGGTGGGAAGACTATGTTCAAGAGAATCCGATCCGATATCCAGGCGGTGTTCGACAACGATCCAGCGGCACGCAACTGGTTCGAAGTGATCTTTACCTATTCCGGTCTGCATGCGATTTGGAGCCACCGGATTGCGCACTTTTTCTATCGTCACCGCTGGTATACAACGGCACGCATCATTTCGCAGGTGAGTCGGTTTTTTACCGGCATTGAAATTCATCCTGGGGCGCGAATTGGCAATCGGCTGTTCATTGACCATGGCATGGGCGTCGTCATTGGGGAAACTTGCGAAATTGGGGACGATGTGGTTATCTATCAGGGAGTCACGCTGGGCGGCAGTGGGAAGGAGAAAGGCAAACGGCATCCAACCGTCGGCAACAATGTCGTGATTGGTTCCGGGGCAAAGGTGCTGGGTTCGTTTAAAATCGGAGATCAGGCGAACATTGGCGCGAACTCGGTCGTCTTGAAGGAGGTACCTGCCGGCAGCACCGTGGTTGGTATCCCGGGCCGCGTGGTTCGCCAGCACGGCAAACGTCTGGACCGACTCAGCCATCAACTGCCGGACCCGGTCGTCGACGCTATGCGCGAAATGCAGCGTGAGATTGAGCAGTTGCGCGGCGAAGTTCGGGAGCTCAAGCAGCAGCTGCGTGAGAAGCAGCCGACGGAAATGTAAACGGGTTTGGCTGAACGTGCTGAACGTGCTGATTGTGCGACTTGCGTCTAACGGACTCTAGAGACGTTAATGTATTGGAAAACGGGCTGTCTCAAATCTAACGGACACAGATGACGTTATTTGCCCCGAATTGCTTGTCTCTTGCGGGATTTATGTGGAATAAGGCCGCTTGAGTCCGTTAGATAGGGAAATCCCCGGGAAATGAGACAATAAGGTCTCTGAGGTCCGTTGCTATGAACGTTTTTGTCAAGCCCTCGGTTTTAACTCTGCCTGAGNAGTGACGTGAAGCTTCGATGCTTAGTCCGAATACTTTGGCGGGGCCCGGAAAGGCAAACGCAGATTTGTTTCGTATCCAGTTTTCAAGGATTAAACCTTGAATTGTTTGGTGGTAATGGCGGAGGGGTTCCACTCGTTCCCATCCCGAACACGACCGTTAAGCCCTCCAGCGCCGATGGTACTTGGACCGAAGGGTCCTGGGAGAGTAGGACGCTGCCAAGCAAAAGNAGAAAGAGCACTACCGTTGATCGGTGGTGCTCTTTTTGTGTTTGGTTTGTACCTGTCCGAGCTGAAAACTGCAAAAGTGCAGTTATTTTTTTGCGAAATGGGGCAAATCAGGTATTTTAGCGCAAAAAAACCTGCACTTTTGCAGTTATTTTGGCCAAACGGCCACTTCCGCACCCCAAAACTGTATTTTTGCAGGAATCGCACACAAAAAGTGAAAGACCACACATGTCCAATAGGCACCAACCGTGCAAGGTTCTCATACGCTTTAGCACGAATATTTTGTAAGCGCAAAGTCCACACTGGAACTGAAACTGTAGCCCCTCTTGGCAAATCATCAAATTATGGTATAATGTTTATAAAGTCAAAGAAAGTCAAAGTCAACAGAACCGGGTCACGGTGCGCCTTATCGGCGACTACCATCATCCGGTACGCTACACATAGGACATGATAGCATCTGTTTGACCTTGCAATGTGCTTCTTCGCCCATGGCAAGCAACCGATTTTGACGATTGCGATGTGCCTCCAAGCCAAGACGCGCATCCATTCTTGACGACTTTTAGTGGTGTCAAACCGCAACATGAGATACACGTATGGAATAATGGAGGATGAGTGATGCGTAATATCTCCGATATCATCGAAAAATATCTCAAGAGTATTTTGCATGAAAGTCCTGAGGGGATTATAGAGATTCAACGTAACGAACTTGCCGACCAATTTTCCTGCGTGCCGTCGCAAATTAACTATGTCATCAGCACCCGTTTTACTCTGGAGAAGGGGTATCTGGTCGAGAGCAAGCGCGGCGGTGGCGGTTATGTTCGGATTCGGCGCCTGCAACTGCCGGGACCATCATCGCTGCACACCCACTTGCATGAAACGATTGGGGAAGAGATCGGGCAATCTGCGGCGGAAGGATTGATTTATCGCTTGGAAGAAGCCCGGGTTTTAACCCCTCGGGAGGCCGCAATGATGCGCTCGGCGATATCCCGCGATGTGTTGGCAGTGAAGCTGCCGTATCGCGACCAGATCCGGGCAAGATTGATGCGAGCGATGTTGATCTCATTGTTGAGTTAACTACATGATGTAACACCAATACAGGTTGAAGGATCTGCTGTCTTTAGTCTATCCCGTAAGGAGGGACGTGCGATGCAATGCCAAGAATGCGGCAAACGCCCGGCAACCTTGCATTTTACGAAAATCGTGAATGGCGAGAAAACGGAGTTTCACTTTTGTGAAACCTGCGCCAGGGAAAAAGGGGAGCTGATTCCCGGCACCTCGGGCGGCTTTTCGATTCATAACCTGCTGTCGGGCTTCCTTGATTTAGGTCCGGCGACCAAAGGTCAGATCTCCGGGCACAGCACACCAGAACATCTGCGCTGCGAAGAATGCGGTATGACGTATTCCCAGTTCAGCAAAATCGGGCGTTTTGGGTGCAGCTCTTGTTACAAATATTTCAATGATCGTCTAGATCCGTTGTTTAAGAAGGTCCACGGCAATACCGTCCACGTTGGGAAGGTGCCGAAACGGATCGGCGGTCATATTCAAGTCAAACGTAAGCTCGATGATCTTCGCCGTGAGCTGCAATACCGAATTCTCCAAGAGGAATTTGAGGTAGCTGCAGCCCTGCGGGACCAAATTCGTGAGCTTGAGAAGAACTTATCTGCAGAATAGGAGGGATGTAGGGTGACCAATCTCCGATTCACCGAACAGCCGCTGAGCGAATGGATGAGCCGCAAAGGGAAAGAATCCGATATCGTCATAAGCAGCCGGGTACGGATCGCCCGCAACATCCTGCACCATCCCTTCCCGATGTTGGCCACCAACACGCAATCGGAAGAGGTGCTGAATCTGCTGCAGGAGGTTCTGAGCGATAAAGCACTCCAGGCTCACGGCAAGCTATACCCAGTGCATCTGGCAGACTTGGATGAATTGGATAAACGAGTACTGGTTGAGAAGCATTTGATCAGTCCAAATCTGGCGAACGACTCCAGAAATGGAGCGGTCTTCATCAGCGAAGATGAGAGCCTGAGCATTATGGTGAACGAAGAGGATCATTTGCGTATCCAGTGTTTATATCCGGGGCTCCAGGTCCAAGAGGCTTGGGAAAAAGCGACGGCAATCGACGACATTTTCGAATCCCATGTGGATTATGCCTTCGACGACCGGCGCGGATACTTAACCAGCTGTCCGACGAATGTAGGAACCGGACTTCGTGCTTCGGTCATGATGCATTTGCCGGCACTGGTGCTGACGCAGCAGATCGGCCGCATTTTATCAGCGGTATCGCAGGTCGGTTTAACCGTCCGCGGGATCTACGGCGAAGGCAGTGAAGCGATGGGTAACTTGTTTCAAATCTCAAATCAGATTACACTAGGACAAAGCGAATCTGAGATCATTGAAAATTTATACGGCGTGGTTCTTCAGATCATTCAGCATGAGAAAACGGCGCGTGAGAAGCTGATCAGCGAATCGCGGCTGCGCATGATGGACCGGGTGATGCGCTCCTACGGGATTTTGTCCCAGGCGTACATCATCGACTCGAAGGAAGCCGCCCAGCGGCTGTCGGATGTACGACTTGGCGTTGACTTAGGGTTGATCGAAGGTGTATCTACTCAAGCGCTAAATGAATTGAACGTCATGACGCAACCCGGTTTTTTGCAGAAGAAATTCAGCAG
Source organism: Paenibacillus sp. J14 (assembly GCF_000518465.1). Lineage (NCBI taxonomy): Bacteria > Bacillati > Bacillota > Bacilli > Caryophanales > Paenibacillaceae > Paenibacillus > Paenibacillus sp. J14. The sequence continues at coordinate 6,787 of NZ_JADQ01000082.1, forward strand.
CAGCATGTCCCCGGCGGAACGGGATATGTACCGCGCCAAACTCATTCGGGAACGAATGGGGAAATAACGGGTAGTACCAACTATGGAGGTGTAGGAGAAGATGATGTTTGGAAGATTTACGGAGCGTGCGCAGAAGGTGTTGGCACTAGCTCAAGAAGAAGCCGTAAGACTCGGACATAATAATATCGGAACAGAACACGTACTGCTCGGTTTGATCCGTGAAGGCGAAGGCATCGCCGCCAAAGCATTGATCGGATTGGGTCTGGGACTTGAGAAAATACAGGATGAAGTGGAAACGCTCATCGGTCGCGGACAAGAGCAACCGACCAATATCGCTTATACACCGCGTGCCAAGAAAGTGATCGAACTGTCTATGGATGAAGCGCGTAAACTCGGCCATACGTATGTTGGGACAGAGCATATTTTGCTCGGCCTGATTCGTGAAGGGGAAGGCGTAGCGGCCCGCGTGCTGAACAACCTGGGCATCAGCTTGAACAAAGCGCGTCAGCAAGTGCTGCAGCTGCTGGGCAGCAGTGAGGCCGTATCCAGCCATCACGGCACTCCAACGAACGTGAATACCCCAACGCTGGACAGCTTGGCCCGTGACTTGACGGCCGCGGCGAAAGAGGGCAATTTGGATCCGGTGATTGGCCGCAGTAAAGAAATCGAACGGGTAATCCAAGTACTCAGCCGCCGGACGAAGAACAATCCGGTGCTAATCGGGGAACCGGGCGTCGGGAAAACCGCCATCGCGGAAGGTCTCGCGCAAAAGATCATTAACAACGAAATTCCGGAGACGCTGCGTGACAAACGTGTCATGACCCTGGATATGGGCTCCGTCGTTGCCGGTACGAAGTATCGCGGGGAATTTGAGGACCGTCTGAAGAAGATCATGGACGAAATCCGTCAAGCCGGGAACATCATCCTCTTTATCGACGAGTTGCATACGCTGATCGGGGCAGGCGGCGCAGAAGGCGCGATTGATGCTTCGAACATCTTGAAGCCGGCGCTGGCTCGCGGCGAGCTGCAATGCATCGGTGCAACTACATTGGATGAATACCGGAAATATATCGAAAAAGACGCCGCGCTGGAACGTCGTTTCCAACCGATCACGGTAGATCAGCCATCGGTCGAAGAAGCGATCCAAATTCTGCACGGGCTGCGTGACCGCTATGAAGCGCACCATCGGGTGAAAATCACCGACGAAGCAATTGAGCAAGCGGTTAAACTGTCCGACCGCTACATCCAAGACCGCTTCCTGCCGGATAAAGCGATCGACCTCATTGACGAGGCGGGGTCTAAAGTAAGGCTCAACTCTTACACGGTACCGCCGAATCTGAAGCAACTGGAAAGCCGCCTGGAGGATATCCGCAAGGAGAAAGACGCGGCGGTGCAAAGCCAGGAATTCGAGAAAGCGGCAGCGCTTCGCGATACAGAACAGAAGATTCGTGAAGAGCTCGACATGACGAAGAATCAATGGAAAGAGAAACAAGGACGGACCGATTCCGAAGTGACGCCGGAGGATATCGCCCAAGTTGTTGCCAGCTGGACAGGAATTCCGGTGAACAAGCTGAAGGAAGAGGAAACCGAACGCTTGCTCAACATGGAGAAAATCCTGCATGAGCGCGTTATCGGGCAAGAGGAAGCCGTGAAGGCGGTCAGCCGGGCGATCCGCCGGGCACGCGCAGGACTTAAAGATCCGAAGCGTCCGATGGGCTCCTTTATCTTCCTGGGTCCAACCGGGGTAGGTAAAACCGAGCTTGCTCGCGCACTGGCCGAAGCGATGTTTGGCGATGAGAACGCGGTAATCCGGATCGATATGTCTGAGTACATGGAGAAACACTCCACCGCTCGTCTTGTCGGTGCGCCTCCAGGATATGTCGGATATGAAGAAGGTGGTCAGCTGACTGAAAAAGTACGCCGCAAACCGTACTCCGTTGTCCTGTTGGACGAAATCGAGAAGGCACATCCGGAAGTATTTAACATCCTGTTGCAGGTGCTAGAAGACGGCCGGTTGACCGACTCCAAGGGCCGCGTAGTGGATTTCCGCAATACGCTGATCATCTTGACCTCGAACGTGGGCGCTGATGCGATCAAACGCAATACACGTCTCGGATTCACGGCGGTTCAAGATGCGGGCGCGGATTACGAGAACATGAAGGGCAAAGTGATGGAAGAGCTGAAGAAGAGCTTCCGTCCGGAGTTCCTGAACCGGATCGACGAAATTATCGTCTTCCATTCGCTCGAGGAGCAACATATCGGTCAAATCGTCACCCTGATGTCCGAAGAACTGCGTAAACGCCTGCGCGAATACGATGTTGACTTCACGCTGACCGATCGGGCGAAGGCGTTCCTGGCTAAAGTGGGCTACGATCCTGCGTACGGGGCACGTCCGCTCCGCCGGGCGATTCAGAAGCATATCGAAGATCGCCTGTCCGAAGAACTGTTGACCGGTAACGTGAAGAAAGGCGATTCGTTGACGATTGACGAAGAAAATGGCGAATTGAAGGTCGAACGTACGGGAACGTTCATCAAAAATGCGTAACTTGTGTAAAAAAATGTTGGTAAATCCTTCAAATCCGTAACGTTAAAGCCGATGAAATAATTGAAAGGCAGCTTCCAAAGCGATGCTTTGGGGCTGCCTTTTTTGAATCCTGCCGCCATGGCGGCCGTAACCTCCATAGCTTTCGATCCAAGCGAAAGGGTGGTAAAATTTTAGTAACCCTAAAGATACGGTGTCTGCTAAGTCTGTTAAATATTGCAGAGGCGAGAAGGAGAGATAAATGGTTAAAGTAAAACATAAGTTTTTATGCTCCGATTGCGGTTATGAATCGCCCAAATGGTATGGAAAATGCCCGGGTTGCGGCGCTTGGAACTCCATGGTCGAAGAAGTGGAGAAGCCCGTCAAAACGCAGGGAATGACTTCCGGGATTTTTCATGCGAAAGAAAAGCCGGAATCGATCATAAATATAGAGAGCGGCAAAGAACCGCGAATTCAAACAGGCATCGGGGAATTAAACCGGGTGCTTGGCGGCGGTGTCGTACCGGGCTCGCTGGTCCTGGTCGGGGGAGACCCCGGTATCGGGAAATCGACCCTGTTGCTGCAGACTTCGCATGAAATGGCACGCAGCGGCCTGAGAGTCTTGTATATCTCAGGGGAGGAATCTGTCCGCCAGACGAAGTTACGGGCGGAACGGCTGGGAGCCTTGTCTGCGGAACTGTTCGTCTTGTGCGAAAGCAGCATGGACGGGATCGAAGAAGCGATCGAACAAGTTAAACCAGACTTCCTGGTGATCGATTCGATCCAGACGGTTTACTTGCCGGAAGTGACTAGCGCCCCCGGAAGTGTATCCCAAGTGCGGGAATGTACAGCGAGGTTTATGCGAATTGCCAAAGGGCAAGGCATCGCTACGGTTCTGGTCGGTCACGTGACCAAGGAAGGGGCGATCGCCGGACCGCGTCTGCTGGAGCATATGGTCGATTGCGTATTGTATTTCGAAGGCGAACGGCATCATTCCTATCGGCTGCTGCGGGCCGTGAAGAACCGCTTTGGTTCGACGAATGAAATAGGGATTTTTGAAATGAACGAATCCGGCCTGGCGGAGGTATCGAATCCGTCGGAGCTGTTTCTATCCGAGCGACCGCTCGGCGTGGCGGGCTCCACCGTTGTAGCCAGCATGGAGGGGACGCGCCCGATGCTGGTCGAGCTGCAGGCCTTGATTTCCGCCACCCATTTTCCTTCGCCAAGACGGATGGCCACGGGGGTAGACTATCAGCGGATGAACCTGATCATCGCTGTCCTTGAGAAGCGAATGGGGATGTTCCTGCAAAATCAGGACGCTTACGTCAACCTGGCCGGCGGGGTGAAGCTGGATGAACCGGCGGTTGATCTGGCCATCGCGGTAAGTGTAGCCTCAAGCTTCCGCGACCTCCCAACGAAGCCGTATGACGTGTTCTTTGGAGAAGTGGGGTTGACCGGCGAAGTACGGGCGGTTTCCCGGGCGGAGCAACGCGTGAAAGAAGCGGCCAAGCTGGGCTTTAAACGCGTCATTTTGCCGGAGAAGAGCATGAAAGGGTGGAAAGGTCCGCAAGGGATTGAATTAATAGGTGTAAATACCGTTGCAGATGCGCTAGCTGTTGCGTTAGATTAGGGGGCATTAGATGATGAAGGAAACTACCCATGCAGAGAAAATGAACGAATTGCTGAAACTTGTCGCACCGGGAACGGCTTTTCGTGACGGACTCGAGAACGTGTTACGGGCCAAAACCGGTGGTCTGATTGTGGTTGGTTACAGCCCGGAGGTCATGGAAGTCGTTGAGGGCGGCTTCTCCATCAACTGTGATTTCTCGCCGAACTATCTCTATGAGCTGGCCAAAATGGACGGAGCCATTATCCTTAGCGAAGACTTGAAGCGGATACTGTATGCCAATACTCAACTGATCCCCGACTCCTCGATTGCTTCCTCGGAAACAGGGATTCGGCACCGTACGGCTGAACGGGTGGCCAAACAGACCGGTAAGCTGGTCGTCTCCATCTCCCAGCGCCGGAACATTATCACGCTGTATCAAGGGGGATTGCGATATGCCCTGAAGGAGATCGGCGTGATCCTAACGAAGGCGAACCAGGCGATTCAGACGTTGGAGAAGTACCGCTCCGTTCTGAATCAAGCCTTAACGAACCTGACAGCTTCCGAGTTCGAGGAGCTTGTCTCCTTGCCAGAGGTGATTAACGTCATTCAACGGGTGGAAATGGTCATCCGGATCAAGATGGAGATCAAACGGTTCATCAATGAATTGGGAACCGAGGGACGTCTGATCAGTATGCAGATGGAGGAACTGGTCAGCAACATGGAGGAAGAGGCCTGGCTGTTGTATAAGGACTATGCCAAGGATGACAGCGACGAAGCGATTCGAGAAATTATTATGGGGCTGAAGCGCTCCACCGACGATGAACTGCTGGATGATAACCATATTACGAAGCTTTTGGGCTATCCTTCTTCCGCCGCAACTTCAGAGGAGTTGATCTCACCGCGGGGGTATCGCGTGTTGAACAAAATTCCGCGTTTGCCCAATGTCATCATTCACAACCTGGTCGAACGGTTTGGCCGTTTACCCAATGTGATGATGGCCAGCATTGAGGAGTTGGATGAAGTTGACGGGATCGGCGAAGTGCGAGCACGCTCCATCAAAGAGGGGCTCAAACGCTTGCAGGAACAGGTATTCATTGACAGACAAATCTAAATCACCTATCATCAATGAATGGTTCAGGAATATCTACTCGAGGTGAAGAGATGATTACAAAATCCCTTCCGAACCTGTTTACCTTAGGTAACATGGTTCTCGGAACGCTGGCGATTCTGCTGGCAATGGAAGGCCGATTTAGCATGGCCGCCATTATGGTAATTGTCGCGATGCTGCTCGATGGGTTAGACGGACGGGTTGCCCGTGCGCTGAACGCCCAAAGCGAGTTCGGCAAAGAGCTCGATTCCTTATCGGATCTCATTTCATTTGGTTTGGCTCCAGCACTGATTATGTACATGATTTCCTTTCACAGCATTCCTTCCGGCGTCGCTTGGGCAGTGACGATCATCTTCCCGATGTGTGGGGCGTTGCGACTGGCCCGGTTTAACGTTCAGAAGGGAGCTCCAGGATACTTCATCGGGTTGCCGATTCCGGCTGCAGGTGGAGTTCTGGCAACACTATCGTTGTTTTACCGGGAAATTTCGGCGCCCTACTTCGTGGTATCTATGCTTCTGTTATCGTATTTGATGATTAGCACGGTCAGATATCCGAATTTCAAGAAGATCGGCTTACCGAAGCGAACTATTGTGTATACGCCGCTGGTTGTAATTTTTGCAGTGGTGATCGCCGTTCTATTTCCGGACCAGACAGCGAAGTTGATTTTTATCCCGTTGGTGATTTACGCGGCATACGGTCTTCGGCAGAACATCAACCGACTGCTTCGCCGCAAACATCAGGACGATGAAGATAATGACGCTCAAGAAGTGTATCGTCCCAAACAATAAGGACAACCAACAATCCCGCTAATAAGAAAAAGGCATGGATCTCCCGCGGGCGGAAAGGATCGATGCCTTTTTGATTTCCTCTTATACAATTGCATGTTCCCCATAACCTAAGTACAAGATACCCTTACGATAAGTTAAAAAAACCCAGCGTGGCACATTTCTGCGATTCACGCTCCACGATCTCTTCCATGTTAATATCCAGCAAATTGCAAAGGGCGGACATATAGAAAAGGTTGCGTCCAAGCTCATTGGTGATGACATCCCGGCAATTCTCGCACAGTTCCCCATGGACGTGCTTGGCGATCGTTTCCTTGGCTTGTTGCAAATTCATGCCTGGCTCGAAGTCTTGCTTGGTGGCGTGCAGCTCGATGCAACCGCATTCGGTTACGGATTTGGTTACAGAACGGACAGCAGCTGCGTTGGTTTGTCCCATCTTCGACAAGACATCCAACAGGCTGCGGTGACGGAGCAACAGTTCAGAAACTTGTTCTTGAAAAGACTGTAGGCTTGGTGCGCTCATTTTCCATCCACCTCAATATTATGAATTGAATTCATTATATTCCACCTTTTCCTTCAAGATCAACCTGAAATCCCATCGTTATGGGGCGCATTCGGATTTTCGTTGGTGCTTTTTTGGAAAAAAATAGAGGTCCAGGATTAGGTGCTTTGAAATTGGTTCATACTGGCTAAAGAAGATACTTATTCAGGAGGTGAAGAGAGACGTGCTGAAAAAATACTCGATGATTTTAGCTGGTTTATGCGGGGCCTGGTTCGGTTATACGACCGGCGGCTTGTCCGGTGTGTTGCCGGGGGCTGCGAGCGACTGGTTTCGCGAAATGAACCCGATCGCAGCGAATTTAATCTGGGCTGCGGCCGGTGCGCTACTGTTCTTGTTCCTGTTCTCTATGGCTGCAGACGTCGTTTCTTCCAAAGTAAAAACGTGGATCGCTGCTTTAACGCGGATCCCGATGAATGAAATGGCTGCCGGTGCGGCCGGATTGACTGCGGGACTTCTTCTTTCCTTAATGGTCTACCCCCTGCTGTCCTGGCTCGGCACAATGGAGAGCATGGCGCAATTCGCGGTATCGGCGCTGTTTGGCTACATTGGGCTCTGTGTTGGACTGGCGAAGAAGGAAGAACTGTCCTCGCTATGGAAATCCGGGAAGTGGGGGACCCCTGCTCCGGAAGAGGAGCGTTGGGCAGAGGAACACAAAATTTTGGATACGAGCGTGATTATCGACGGACGGATTGCTGACATCTGTAAAACCGGCTTTATCGAAGGAACGATTGTCATTCCGGAGTTCGTGCTGGAGGAGCTCCAGCATATCGCCGATTCCTCGGATTTGCTCAAGCGAAATCGCGGGCGGCGGGGGCTGGATATCCTGAACAAAATCCAGAAAGAGCTGGATGTGAAGGTGATGATTTATGAAGGGGATTTCGAGGAAATCTCCGAGGTGGACAGCAAGCTCGTCAAACTAGCCAAGGTCTTGCAGGGGAAGGTCGTGACCAATGATTTTAACCTCAACAAGGTGTGTGAACTGCAGGGTGTATCTGTGCTGAACATTAACGATTTGGCCAATGCGGTCAAACCAGTCGTGCTGCCTGGTGAAGAAATTATGGTTCAGGTGATCAAGGACGGCAAGGAGCATGGACAAGGGGTCGCCTACTTGGATGACGGGACGATGATCGTCGTTGAAGGCGGACGCGACTACATTGGCACCATTACCGAAGTGCTGGTGACCAGCGTGCTGCAGACCTCGGCGGGACGAATGATTTTTGCCAAACCAAAACTGTTGGAAAAAGCCCAATAATTCGGTATGATGGAATTAACTGCGCTGCGTTTGGCTGCGGTGCGGTTGAATTCAGTTAAAGGTGAGGCAGATCATGACAGGGTTGCAAGCAAGCGGCGATACGGGAGTCATCGTGGTGGCGGCAGGCCGCGGCACACGAATGGGGACGGTGGAGAGTAAGCAGTATCTTCTGCTGGACGGGAAGCCGATCTTTATTCATACGCTGGAGGTGTTTCGGCGTCATCCATGGATCTCGCAAATCGTGCTTGTTACCGGGAAGCAAGATGTGGACCGGTGCCGGTCATGGATTGCCGAATATGGCATAGGCGAACAAATACAGGTTATTCCGGGCGGGGCTGAGCGTCAAGACTCGGTACGCCAAGGCTTGCTGCATCTCAGCACTCCTTGGGTACTGGTGCATGACGGCGTCCGCCCTTTTGTCACGAGTGAGCAAATCACGGCTTGCTGCGAAGCCGTCAGAACGCATGGCGCGGCCGTCCTCGCCGTACCGGTGAAGGATACGATCAAGCAGGCGGACGCGCAGGGCTTTGTCGCAGCGACCCCGGATCGGCGCAGCCTGTGGGCGATACAGACACCGCAGGCTTTTCGGCGTACCGACCTGCTGGCGGCCCATGAGCGGGCCGTGGCGGAAGGCTTCGTCGGTACGGACGACGCGATGCTGGTCGAACGGCTGGGCATCCCCGTCAAGCTGGTGGAAGGGGCCTATGACAATATAAAAATCACGACGCCTGAGGACCTGGATTATGCGGAGTTTGTCCGCAGGAAGAGACGGCTTCGTGATTAAAAGATAGTCAGGTTTTAAGCACCGAGAAGGTTGGATGAAGGAAGGAG
>NZ_JADQ01000083.1:0-14692 GCF_000518465.1 Paenibacillus sp. J14
CCCCTTCGATCAGATTACGTAGAGCAAATCCACTTTCGAGATGAAGGGCTGGGGCAGGGACGGTTGGCTCTCAGCCAGCTCCCACCTCTGTCCGGCCTCCTTTGCAGGATTATCCCCTTCAATCAGGTTCCGTAGAACAGATCCACTTTGGTGATGAGAAGCAGGGGCATAGACAGTAGGCTCAGCTAGCTCCCACCTCTGTCCAGCCTCCTTTGAGGATTATCCCCTTTGGTCAGCTGACGGGAAACAGGTGCACTCAACTGAGAAGATTGTGGATTTCGTGTGGGCAAGACGGTTGGAATGTGATTCCGGATTATTCTTGGATCCAGCCTCGACTTCCTCCTGTTTTCGTGTTCGCCCATACAGGTACACCTCCCACATCCTACTTAACAAAAGGGATAATGATGTAAATGCCCCCACAAGAGACTCTCTGATCGAACGGGATAATGGTGCAAAAGCGACACACAGACACTCTCCCTGATCAAGAGGGATAATGCGTGAAAGGGGCTCCCAAAGAGCCCCCTGAACAAAAGGGATAGTGATGAAAAAGCACCCCACAAGAGACTCTCTGATCAAACGGGATAATGGTGCAAAAGCAACACACAGACACTCTCCCTGATCAAGAGGGATAATGTGTGAAAGGGGCCTCCACAAGAGTTGTGCCTCATCCTCCAACCGCCTGCTTATAAAAATAGCCGGCCACAATCATTATCTTCTGGTCGGCTATTTTTTGCATGGTTAGCCCAGCAGGAAAGCGCGTGGGGAAACGAAGAGGAAGCGCTCGGCTCGGGCCATGACGTGGACTTTTTGCTCTGGGAAATGCTCATACAGGTAGTCCACAAAATGACCTGGCTTCTCTGCATTGACCGCAAACAGGTCATAATGCAGCGGGATTACGGTGTCCGCGCCGATTTCCTGGGCGAAATGTGCCGCTTCGCGATAATCCATGTTTCCCACGATTCCACGCTGCTGGCGGAAGTAGTCCCGCCCGTTGATCGGCAGCAGGGCGATGTCCGGTTTCAGCTCACCCACTTGCTTGATCAATTCCGGAAAAACCAACGTATCTCCGGCATGATAAAGCGTCACGCCGTTGAGCTCCAGAACGTACCCAACGTACCGGGGGCAGCCGTCGGCATCCCGTTCCAGCTGCTCATGGGCCGCCGCAATCGGCGTTACCCGCAGCTTGGAGAAGAGCTCCAGCGGCTGACGATCGTCGGCGGTCATGAGCACAGACTCCGAGATGCCCATCTCTAGCAATGCTGGCTTGCAGCATGCCGGCGCAACGATCGGCGCCTCGGGACTGCTGCGATGCAGCCATGGCAACGTCCGCGCATCCATATGGTCATCATGTTCATGTGTTATCAGGCATAGCTGTACGCCTTCAATCTCTTCCGGTGCAATCGGTGCAGGAAATGCGCGCCGCCAATCACCGTCGTCCAGATCGCCCGAGAGATAAGGGTCTACGTAAATCGTGATCCCGTCCCCTTTGACGATGACGCTTTCCTGGCCGAGATACCACACCGCCAAGGTTCCGTACGGCGGTTCCGTCCGGGCGATCTCACGAATCAATGCCGCGCCTGTTCGCTGATTTTGGGTCATTGGATAAGGGTACTCCTTGATTTTTTAGGTTCCCGCCACAATCGAACGGATAGTTTCCAGAGGCAGCTTCGGCTTACGATCGTAGGTCAGCAAGCCGTTAATTTCCTGTTCCACGTCCGTGAACTGGGTATAGCAGAAGCCTTGGACCACCGGAGATTGCAGCATCGGTACGATTACATTCTTCAGGCGCAGCGCAAAATCCTCCTCATTCTCCGCACCGGAGTACCCCCAGCCTTCCCATTCATTCACCTTAAAGGAGATCCCGCCAAACTCTGTGACCAAAATTGGCTGTCCCTCGTAAGGGAATCCAGGTACCAGAATCACCCGATTCCCGGGAGCTGCAGTCAAAGCCGATTCGACGGTTGCATACCGCTCCTCCAACTTCTCCTTGCGCCATTCGTAGTCGTGAATCGTCACAAGGTCAGTGGTCACCAATTCCCATCCGTCATTGGAAACAACCGGACGCGTGGGATCCAGCGACTTGGTCAGGTGGTACAGCGATACCGCGTGGTGCTGTTGCTGCTTGTCGATCATGATGTTGGTCACGCCCCAGCTTTCGTTCAGCGGAACCCATGCCACGATGCAAGGATGGTTAATATCCCGCTCCACCGCCTGGATCCATTCTCGCGTCATCCGACTGACATACTGCTCAGTGAACTGGTAGGCGTTCGCCATCTCCCCCCACACCAGCAGCCCCAGTTTGTCAGCCCAATACAAGTAACGGGGATCTTCGATCTTCTGATGCTTCCGCACCCCGTTCAGCCCCATGGCCTTTACCAACTCCACGTCCCGCCGCAAGTCCTCATCGCTTGGCGCAGTCAGCAAGCCATCCGGGAAGTAACCTTGATCCAGCACCAGCTTCATATAATAGGAGCGATTATTTAAGTGCAATTTGCCGGATTCCACGGAAATTTTGCGCATCCCGAAATAGCTTTGGACCTTGTCCACAGGTGTACCGTCGATCAACAGCGTTAACTCCAGATCGTACAAGTTGGGGCGTTCCGGTGTCCACCAGCGTCCCAAGCCATGATCGTTAAAATCCTCCAAATGGATCACCCGGCGACCCGACTCATGACTTACGGAGAAGCAATCCTCGGTGACAAATTCGCCGTTAAACGTAATGACCGCCTTCATGCTGGCTTTAACGGAGGCGCTGTGTCCCGCCAAAAACACCTCAAGTCCGATATCATTCTTGTCGATGTCCGGCACCAACCGAATGCGATCAATTCGCGTCGTAGGTACCGGCTCAAGCCAGACGCTCTGCCAAATCCCAGTCGTGCGGGTATAGAAGATGCTCTCGGATTGATCCTTCCAATACTGCTTGCCCCGCGGCAGGGAAACATCGCGGCTGTGGTCCGTCGCCTTCACAACAACGGTATTCTCGCCTTCATCCAGTACATCCGTAATATCCGCCGTAAATGGAGTATGTCCGCCTTCATGCATCGCTACCAGATGCCCGTTCACCCATACTTTGGCCTCATAATCCACAGCACCAAAATGCAAGAGCAGTCTGCCTGACTTGTAGTCTTGAGGTACGGTAAACGTTCTCCGGTACCATACCTGGTCGTGTACAGTCGGGTCACCTATACCGCTCAGCTTGCTCTGATAGCAGAATGGCACGTTGATTTTCCGACTGAAATCATGTGTCTCGTACCATCTGTCTCTTTCACCAATTCCTTGGTCGTCAAATTCAAACTCCCACTCACCGTTTAAACTCATCCAAGCGTCGCGGACAAATTGGGGACGGGGGTACTCGTTACGTAAAGGTTGACTTGTCATTTTTCCGCTCCTTCGAGTCTTTGTTTATTGTTTTTGTTTTAATACATAATTTTTGTATCTTTTAAGCTAAATATAGCCCCGAACTTCTGTTTTGTCAACGCTTTCAGTAGATTTTTCTAATTACATTAAGTGTTTTTATTTTACGAACTTTTTGGAATTAAGTGCCTATGATACAAAAAAACCACCGACTCCCCAAGGAGTCGATGGTCAAATTAGAGCTTATTCAAATGGAACCAGTGTCTTCATCCATGGTGTAGGCGATCTGAAGAACTAGGTCCTGATCATAATCGCCAAACTGCTTGCCGAACAGATTGACACCGCCCTTATGGATCGCATCCGGCTTAACGCCGATCCGTACACGCAGACTTGGTCGTTGATCAAGGTTCAGATCGTCGATCGTAACGTCGGAGACCTTCTGCATATCGAGCGTTGTGCGTTCGCGGTCAACTCGCCATGTTTTCAGCAAGCCGTATTGGGTCATCCAATCTTCCCACCAGGGAGGATTGAATGTGCCGCGCCGATCCCCGAAATCCCCGGGACTCGTCCACATGCCGATCTCAACGCCATTAATCCATACCGAAATATCCGAAGGCCAGTCATTGTCGTAGTTGGGGGCTTCCGAGCACATTTCCATGGACAATTCCAGCGATTGAATGCACGCATTTTGCGGAACTTCCAGCGGGAACTGGTACTCCACATACCCTTTACGAAACCACAAAATCTGCGCTCCCACATGCTTGGGGTGATAGAAGCTGGCCGGCTCATCCTCCCGAACCAACATGCCTTCACTGGATGCCATACCGCACGTCGGATGAACCTCGCAGTCGCTGTAATGCCCGATCGGCATTTCAACCTCGTAGAACTTCATCCCGTCCTTGGACGTCCGGATGCTTGAGTTCAGCGAGATGAGAATATCGTCATAATTGCGGCTGCACACCTTCATCGCACCGCGGACGGCCGGAAGCAATTCCGTATTAATCAGCTTGGCCGCTTCCAGGATCTTAACGTTGTTTGCCACCGTAGACACCGGAAGTTCCAGCGTCTCGGCAAGCTCAATGATATTCATGCTCCGCGTGTTGAGCAGACGAAGAATGTCTACGCGAGACCGTGTAGAGAGCGCGTGCGCCACTTGAACCAACTTATCCGGTTCGTGTATCCCGACTTCCAGCATAGGAACCTCCGTATCCGTATTCCCAAATAATGATCTTACTTTCTTGACTTTACTACACAAAGCTGGAATAAATCAAGATTCATAAAAGTTATCACGATTCCGGGATCTTCAACGGCAACAGGTCAAAACAATCCAATTCAAACTCCCCGCGATTCTTCGTGAATCGCAGCTTGTTCACCCCATCCTTCAACTGAATTTTGGCGGTGGACACCCCCCAGTTGTTCCACCCCTTCGGGTGAACCGCTGCGGTAACGGAAGTCCCCATATCAACGCTCAAGTCAAAATAGGCCATTTCTCCGGCAGCACTCCCGTTTGCAGTTCGCGCCAGCAAGAGGTACTCTCCTGCCGAAGCTTGGATGGAATACTCCGCGTAGCTGTCTTTCTGCTCAAACCGCCCAACGCTTTTTCCGCCGGAGCCCTCAGGATTCTCCAGCACAGTCACACCGCCCCCAAGCTGCCCCTTCTCCGCTTCATAGCGGACGCGGCTCACCTCTCCGGATGGCAAAGACAACGGGAGGTTCGGATCCGCCGGAACCCCTAAATTCGGGGTGTTGTCCGCGTTCCAAGTAAAAGGCTGCATCCGTACCTCCCGGTTCCAGCCAGCATCCTTGTATTTCGCCACGTGATATACAATCCAATCCTCCGTCCCGTCAGGTGACGTGGTGAAGGAGTGATGTCCCGGGCCGTACAGTCCGTTGCCGGACACGAAAATCGGCTCCTCTCTTTTATGCCAGGAAGCCGGATCAAGCAAATCACGGTTCGCATCGGCCGTAATTAATCCCAGACAGTAGTCATTCGTCCAGCTCCCGCTCGCCGAGTAGACCAGATTAATGATGCCGTTTCGAATCGCCACCTGCGGACCTTCATTCACTTGCGGCGAATGATTCGTTTCCCAAGCATAAGTCGGCCGGGAAATCTCCACTCGCTCTGAGTCAATTGTCCAAGGGTTGCTCATATGGGCGATGTAGAGATTTTGACGGATATTCTCCTTCCCTTCCCAACCAGACCAAATAAAATACAGCTCCCCGTTCACCTGCAGAACGGTCCCATCGATCGCCCAACGGTTGGTAGTGTCGGTGATTTGCCCTTTTTGCTTCCAGACGCCTTGTAAAGGATCAGCCGAAGTATTCTCCATTACGTACATCCGATGGTTCACGTTATCCCCGTCATCCATGGCGCAGTAGATATACCAAGCCCCATGAATATAATGGAGCTCGGGAGCCCATATGTTGTGGCCGCCCGTTGGAATCACTCGCCGGGGAGCACCATCCATCCCCGTTATGCTGGCGGATTTCCATACTGTCACGTCACTGCCGGTGGTTTTCGTGAAGTAATAATACCCGTCGGTATGTTTATACATCCAAGGATCTGCCCCGTCCTGCATCAGTAAATTATAAAAATCATCCCGCTTGTCACCCTTAGCATCAGATCCGGCACAACCGACCTGCGCCAATAGAAACAGACAAATGGCAGGCAACAGCGCTTTTCCGAATTTTCCTGTTTCCATCTCTCTTCACTCACCCTTTAATTGATCCGACGTAAACACCCTTAACAAAATACTTCTGCAAGAACGGATACACGCACAAAATCGGCACCGTGGATACGACGATCGCACAATATTTCACCAGTTCCCGGAAGGCGGTCGAGCTCTGGGCGCTGTCGATGACGACGCCGCCCGCACTGCCAATGGTGGTAGCCGTGGAATCGTTGGCGACCAAAATCTCCTTCATTAATAGCTGCAGCGGAAACAGCTCCCGATCCTTCAACAAGACCATCGCGTTAAACCAGGAGTTCCAGTTCCCCACCAAATAGTACAGAAAAATAACGGCTAACGTCGCCTTGGACAACGGGAGGATCACCCGAATCAAGATGGCCGCCTGGCTTGCTCCATCGATCGTTGCAGCCTCTTCCAGCTCCGCCGGCAGCGACTGGAAGCTCGTTCTTAAAATAATGATATTCCACGTGTTGAGCGCCGTCGGTAAAATCATCGCCCACAGGTTGTTATATAAATGGATATCTTTCATTAACAGAAACCAGGGAATCAACCCGCCGCCAAAGAACATCGTGATCGTAATCAGAATCATGATGAAGTTTTTGAAATAGAGATCTTTTCTCGACAGGACAAAAGCGCCCATGATCGTCATGACCATATTCACCAGCGTACCTAGACCTACGTAGATGATCGTATTTTTGTAACCAACCAGCAGGCTGTTGTCTTTAAAGACCAGCTTATATCCGTCCAACGTAAATCCAAGCGGCTTCAGCAACAGCCCGCTGTGCGCCATCAGCGCTGTCGGGTTACTGACCGAGGCCAGCAAAATATGCAGCAAGGGATAGAAGCAAATTAACGTAATCGCGGTGAGCAGAATGTAGTTCATGACTTCAAACACGCGATCTCCGGTCGTCATCGGCTTCCAGTTTTTTCGTCTTCTCAGCTTTTTCCGACTGGACATGGTCATCCCCCTTTCTACCATAAGCTCACTTCCGAAGTGCGCCGGGCGATTCGGTTCGTTACCCACAGCAACGCAAAGTTGATCACGGCGCTAAACAAGCCAACCGCGGTGGAAAAGCTGAGACTGGCTTCACGCAAGCCCCTGCGATAGACATAAGAGGCGATGACGTCTGCCGTATCGTAAATAAGCGGGTTGTAGAGCAAAATAATTTTTTCGTATCCGGACGCCATCAATCCGCCAACCGCAAAAATAAACAGAATCACGATAATCGGCGTAATTTGCGGCAGCGTAATGTACCACATCTTTTTGACTCGACCAATCCCGTCAATTTCAGCCGCCTCATACAATGCCGGATCGATCGAACTCATCGCAGCTAGATAAATAATGCTGTCCCAGCCGATGTTCTGCCATATCCCGGAAAATGTATAGATCGGCCTAAAAAAGCCGGAGTATCCCAGCAGCGAGGTATAATCCTTCCCTGTGATCCATTGCAACACTTGGGTAACAATGCCTTCATCCGCCGTAAAGATATGAATGATCCCGCACACGACCACCAAGGAGATAAAATGGGGCATGTACGTAATCGTTTGAACGGTTTTCTTGAACTTTCCGTCTCGAATCTCATTCAGTAATAACGCCAAAATGATCGGTGCCGTGAATCCAAACACGATCCCCCACACATTAAGGAGAAGCGTATTCTTGGTCACCCTCCAGAAGTACGGCCCCTGAAAAAAATCGATAAAATGCTTTAACCCTACCCAATCGCTCTGAGCAAACCCCAGCAACGGCTTATAATCCTTAAATGCGATAAGCACTCCCCACATCGGACCGTAACAAAAAACCAGGAACCAAGCGACCACTGGAATGGCAAGCAAATACACAAACCAGTTCTTTCGCAGATCTTTTTTGATCCGGATTCGGGTTCGGTTTGGTTTCGGAGCCTCTGAGGAAGGAGCGAGTTTCCTTGATTTACGGACGATCTCCATGAACGCATCACCTACTCTTCTTATTCCGAATTCTCTGAAACAATAACGAGGGGCCCAAGCTTCAACCAGCCCGGTCACCCTCGTTATTACCTGCTTAATCTTTAGGCCAAACGGCGATTATCTGCTGTTGTAACGATCCAATGCCGCCTGATGAATGCTCAGGAATTCGTCCAGCCCCATCTTCTTCGCTTCTTCCAAGAACTTGTCGTACGCATCTACCGGCAACTCGCCTTTGATGATTTTGGCAAAATATTCACCCCGGAGGGTAGACAACTGGTTCCCCAGCTCGGCTTCCCGTGAAGCTTCCTCCTTCGTAAACGAAATCGGAGGCATCGCCGCGCTCGTATCCATGTTCTCGGTCCAATATTTCCGAATTTCGCCGGAATAGCTGCCTTTCGCTACGATCAGCGGGTTGGAGTTATGCTCGTCGCGAATGTCCGGCCAGATATGTCTGCGATATTTATCAAGCGCTACCGCTACCGGCTGTCCATCCGGGTCGTTGTACATATAGCTGTTTTCCGGATAATAAGGCTTGCCGCTCTCATCAATCAGGTGCACCGTGCCGTATTCGCCGTAGTTATAGATCTCCCAGCCTTTCTTGGTGTAGGCGAAATCCAACCAGGCCATGGCCGCTTCAACGTTATCACACTGGGTCGTGATGGCAGCTTCCGTACCTGTCCGTTTAAAGTTCTTGTACGTGGTTGCAGATTTATCGCCCTTGTTCAGCACAGGGTTCAGCGCTCCCACAAAATCGATATCATTTTGTTCCTTCCAGTAGCTCCACATCGTGTCCGGCGAGTCCATCATGACTGCGGTTTTGTCGGAAATGGCGCTGGCCATTCTTTGGTTGAAGTCCGCTGTCGCCCAGTCTTTGTTAAGCAGCCCTTCTTTGTTCCATTGCTGCATCATGGCGAGGTATTCCTTGGCCTTGGGTTGTGCCGGACCCCAGGCGACTTTGCCGTTGCTGTCCAGGAAGGTCCAATCCCATACGCCATATGCACCGTTTAAGATCCCGGTAAAGATCTGACCATAGTTGGATCCATAGTTCAGCGGCTCGCTGTATCCCACTTCCTTCGCTTTGGTCAAGAAGGTATGCCATTCGTCAATCGTTTCCGGTATTGGAAGCCCTATCTTATCGAGCGCCTCCTGCTTGATCAGCATCCCGAACCACATCCACTCCGAGTAAGGAGCAATGCCGTAGAAGCCGAGCAGTCTGCCGCTGTCGGTGACCGTCGTTTTTCTTCTTGTCTCATCGGAGTTGCGCCAAGCCGAATAGTTCGGAGCATATTTCTCCATCAAATCGGTCAGATCCAAATACGCCCCATCGTTAACGCCTGCCTCGAAGCCACCAGGGTACCGGCCAGGCTCAATGATGATATCCGGCAAATCTCCGGAGGACATCATCAAGGTAAAGGCATCCGCTTCCTGCCCTACCGGCGGAGTGATGAAGTTGACTTTAATCCCCGTCAGCTTCTCCACTTGCTTCTGGATCGCGTGGTTGTTCATATCCGGGATGTTGCGATTCGCAGGCATCCAGACATCCAGCGTCACTTCTTCTTTGAAAGGGTAAGCAGAGTAGTCGTTTGGAATTTTCTCATCAAAAATATCACCCAGATACGTATCGTTGAGCGTCGTATTCACTTCGTTGATTTGCTCTGGAGTCGGAGATGTATTCCCGCGAATATCCTGACTGATGTCGGCAAACGTGGTTTCCTTCTTCTGTGGCTCCTCGGTAGCATTCTCGCTGGTGTTATTGCCTACGTCAGCCTTCTTCGAACCGCCCCCGCTGCAAGCCGTAATCATGGAGACCGCAAGAATAAAAACAAACAGAAAACTTAAGATACGTTTTGACTTGTTATTCATATGAACCTCCCGATTATTGATTTCAAACGCAACAACCCCCGATATTTCCGCTTGCACTCATCGCCCTTTTCGGATCGGTTCAACCCCCTCTGTCATCAAATCTCTCATCCAAAAATGATATTATTGTTTTATTACAATAATTTTGTATCTTTGCGTTGATTATAATCCGCGCTTGATGGTATGTCAACGCTTTCATTTAAGAAGATCACGATTTTTTTAATAAAATAACTTGATGTTTCAAAATAAACTATTAGTTTCAAAAAAACTGTAATTAATATCGCGCCCTTTATTCGCCGGCAGGCCGCGGAATAGGCATGCCGGTGCCGACAGGAATCCCGAAATCCGGCATCCCGTTGGCTTGCCAACCAAATTTTTGGAGTCTTGTGCTGCGGGGAGATCCAGCGGAGCGAGGCCGCTCTGCTTCCGAGTAATCATAGGCATGGTAGACGATCCAGTCCTCGGAGCCGTCGGGAGATACGGTAAAGCTGTTATGTCCCGGCGCATACACTCCAGCGGAAGGATTTTTGGCAAAGACCGGGCCTTCTTCCTTGATCCAGGACTTCGCATCCAGCAGATCTGCGGTCTCCGGGATCCGCGCCATGCCGAGACCGTAATCGTCCGACCACGTCGCGCTGGCCGAGAAGACAAGGAAGATCCAGCCGTTGCGCCGCAACAAAACCGGGCCTTCGTTAATCGCCATCCCGCCTTGCTTCTCCCACGGCTCCGTCGGAGCAGTAATCAATACGTTCGGACCGGTTAATGTCCAAGGATTGGCCATTCGAGCCGCGTAAATCGCTGAGCCGTAATCCGGGAAATGGCCATACCCAGAATAAAAGAAATACAATTCCCCCTGATGTTGAATGACGGTTCCGTCCAACCCTGCAAACTTCGTGTTCACCACAGCTTTAAACTGCCACTCGTCGTTCATCGGATCATCGCCCGCCAATTCAAGCACACAAATGCGTCGCGTGTCGTCCCCGCCGCCGTCGTTCGCCGTATAGTAGATGTACCAGCGCCCATTGATGAAGTGCAGTTCCGGCGCCCACAGGTTGTAGGAATAAGGGCCGTTGGGCTCAGGCGTCCACACGGTCTTCGGCTGGACATGGCCAAGTCCGCTCAAGGTTGGACTGTGCCAAAGGGCGAGGCGATTACCCAAGGTCACCATCATGTAATAGCTTCCATCGGGATGCCGGGTGACCCAAGGATCCGCACCGTTTGACAGGATTGGATTTACAAACGTTTGATTCCCCATAGTTCCCCTCCTAAGTATTACGAGATTCATTTCAAAGTAATAGCAAAGTATTGTTTTATTCCAAACATTTTACTTCGTTTTCATCACAATAATCGGTTATCCAGCGAATGTCAACGTTTACATTTTGGGGAGAAGCAAAAAAAAAAGCTTATGTCCGCACATCCTTGAGTGACATAAGCTTTTTGTTAAGCATGTTCTTAAGTTAAAAAACGCTAATCCGGATTAAACGTTTTTCTACTAAAATATTGTTCTACAGAGATTAAATAGAATAATAGCGAATAACTATTAAAGTAATATTTTCGAGCCTAATTTGACAACACCAAGCAGAACGTTTATTGTTAATTATGGAAATTTTATTTAATACGAGCGAAAAAAAGGGGAGAATTTAATGCAAAAACTCCCGTGGTTAATAAGTATACTGGCATGCTTCCTATTGCTCATCACTGGTTGTAATGAACCCCAGCCTAAAACTGATGATGCGATGAAAACAGCCGAAGCCTATAAAACGACCGAATATAAAGTTGACTTTACTGAGGATCTGTTGTCTGCCGAATCCATTCAGAAGCGAAACGAAGCGATCAAACCTTTTTTAACGGAATCGTTTTACGAAAAACAGGTTAACAATCGAATCACCATTTTACCTTTAAGAGTTGCTGCGGATACGCAGCTGTCCATCAAACCTGATGATTTGCAAACCCGCATTAAAGCGCAAGACGAGAACAATGTCACCATCGAATACACTGTAAATCTACTACTGACAAACTCGGAAGGCCGCGAAAGCAACCGAGTTCCGTTAGAAGGCGAGTTGATGATGACTTTCGTAAACGAGCGATGGCTGGTGCAATATGACGACTTTAATGTCCAAGTCTTCATGAAATTGATTTCCGAAAAATAGGCTCCAGCTGTCCTAGTGCATAAGCCATAAATAAAACCCTACTTTCCGCGTTATGGAAAATAGGGTTTTATTATTATAACGATGATTGAAGAACAGCCTCCCGCTTCAAAATCGCGATTCCGTTAATCGGCAGCTCGATGGAGCCGCTCACGATTAGGCCGGTTTCGGCATCGGTGTAGCTGCGGCGGTCGAGCTCGACGCGGGCGGTGCGGCCGGAGAAATTCTGCACGAAGACGTAATCGTGCTGACCGTCCGTGCGCAACTGTGCGGTGACTCCCGCTGGCAGATCGGTATCCAGCGTCCGGCGCACGCCGGCATCTTGCACGAGCTTGCCGTAGAACGCCTCGTAGAAGGCGGGATCGCTGACGCGAGCGGCCAAATAGTACGCTCGGCCTCGGCCCAGCTCATTAAGCGTCAAAGCCGGCTTCCCTGCGTAGAAATCATCGCGATAGACGCCAAGCACCTTAGCGCCTTCCGCGTGAATATGCTCGCATAGCTCATGGATCTCATACGTCCCGCTCAAGCCCAGCGGATTCCCGTCTTCCAGAATCAACGCGTTGCGGTCATGGTCATGCAGGCCGTCGATTTCCTCCGCCCACACGCCTACCGCCTTGCGCAGCGGCCCCGGAAAGCCGGTCAGATGGCACAAGTCATTCTCGTCGACGATGCCGGACCAATACGTGACGAACAAGGTGCCGCCGTTCTTGACGAACTGCTCCATCTTCGCTCCGGTTTCTTCTCGGAGTAAATACGCCATCGGTACGACCAGCAGCTTGTAGCCGCTGAAGTCGTCAAACGAGCCGATGATATCCGTTGGCACGCCCATCTCCCACAACGCGCGATACTGTTGCATGACGGTCTCTTCATAATGGATGCCTTTGTTACGCGGTCCTTGGGCGTCATTGATGGCCCAGCGGTTATCCCAATCGAACAGGATGGCTGCTTCCGCCGGAACGGTGGTCCCCAGAATCTCCGTTAATTCCGACAGCGTCTTGCCAAGCGAAGCAACATCCGCGAACACGCGCGTGTGCTCATGGCCGACATGATCGATGACCGCACCGTGGAATTTTTCGCTGGAGCCGCGGCTTTTGCGCCATTGGAAGTATTGAACCGTGTCAGACCCATGGGCTACTGCCTGCAACGAGGACAGCTTGTGCATGCCCGGCCGCTTCAGCTTGCTGACTGGCTGCCAATTCGTCAGCGACGGCGTGCTCTCCATCAGCATAAACGGTTTCTGCTTCAAGGAGCGGAACAGGTCGTGGTTAAACGCAAACCAGGAAGCTACGCCCGCATCGGATTCAGCCTCATGCCACATCGGATAAGCGTCCCAGGAGATGACATCCACCGCTTTGGCAAACTCGCGATAATCCAGTCCGTAGAACAGGTCCATCATATTTACGGTGCAGGGCAAGTCCGGGTTGATTCGTTTGAGCGGCTGGATCTCATGCTTGTAGAAGTCGATCGTCTGGTCAGACACGAATCGACGCCAATCGAGGTTCTGTCCGTGCACCATCATTTCCCCGTGAGGTGCCGGGGATTCCACCTGCGACCAGGAGGTATACGTATGGCTCCAGAAGTTCGTCCACCACGCGTGATTGAGCGCTTCGAGCGTGCCGTATTTCCGTTTCAGCCATTCGCGGAAAGCGTCTTGGCAGTAGTCGCAGTGACATTCTCCGCCGTATTCGTTGGATACGTGCCAACCTACCACAGCCGGGTGACTGGAATAGCGCTCCGCCAGCCGGGTATTCATCTGGGTCACTTTTTCCCGATAGACCGGGGATGTAAAGCAGTGGTTATGACGCATGCCGTGGAGGTTGCGCACCCGGTTCTTCTCGACGCGCAGCACCTCCGGATACTTCTCCGACATCCAGGCCGGCCGGGCGCCGCTTGGCGTGGCCAACCAGGCGTAGATGCCGTTCTCGGCGAACGTGTCCAGCACGCGGTCCAGCCATTCAAACCGGTATACGCCTTCCTCCGGTTCCAGCGAGGCCCAGGAGAAGATCCCCACCGCCATCACATTGCAATGGGCCAGCTTCATCAGCCGGATATCCTCGGCCAGCACCTGCGGATCATGAAGCCATTGGTCCGGGTTATAGTCGGCGCCGTGCATAAAGACCGGCAGTTTGTCGCTTATTGGCGGGAACTTCATCGGTTTTGAGCTTCTACTCATCGAAATAACTCCTCCCCGTTTCTGATCTGTATTGATGTTGATGTCATTCTCATGTGCTTTGCAGCGAACTACCGTTACGAAATGCAAAAGTGCAGTCCATTTTCGCCAAATTCCCCTTATAGCGGCCTTTCAAATGTAAAAGTGCAGTTGAATTCAGCCCAATCCACCCTTTTTAGCCTCAATCGTCTCATACCAAATGTACTTTCCCTAAGGCCCCCTAAATAAACTGGAGTCCTCCCCTACAAGGATTTACAATGGAAATAAGGGAGAGGATTCAGTTATGGGAAAAGCCAAAGATGAATTTCGTTTAAAGGTAGTAAGAGAAGCTCTGTCCGGGATTAAGGTGGGGGTGCTTGCCCGGTCGTATGACCTGCACCCAGAAACCATTCGAACCTGGATTCGAGCATACCGAGATCAGATTACAGATGTGGATACATCACTGCCAGACCAACACCTTCAAGAACTCAAACGACTTCAAGAGATTGAAGAAAAATACGAGAAAGCGATGAAAGTACTTGGTGAGA
>NZ_JADQ01000084.1:0-14324 GCF_000518465.1 Paenibacillus sp. J14
CGGCAATTAAGCTCTCTCATCAGCGTTAGATTCTCATCGCCCCCGTTTTGGGCCCAATAGCGTTGCTGGCAAGCGTTAGCGCACAGGTTCGCCTCAACGGTGTTCGCCGGAGCCCATCAACGCACACAAGTTCCCTCACCGAGTCAGCGGCCCCCTCACCGCGAGATCGACTCGCTTACATGGCAGCGGCTCGCTCAGGCTACAGGGCTTTCTCGCGCGCCGGACGGCGACTCCCCCTCCACTAGCGCCGCCCACACGCCACTCGCCAACCAAGCCAAGCCCTGCCCGGCCAAAAGAAAAACGCGCCCCACTTACGCAAAGGCGCGTTCTTTCATTTATACATTTCCGCTCGTGCCGCATCCGCCGCCTGCTGCTTCGCATATACCCGTTTGGACAAGAGCACGCTCAGCTCATAAAGCAGAATCAGCGGGATCAGCACCAGGAAGGCAGAGAACAAATCCGCCGGCGTGATCATCACCGAGATGACCACAAGTGCGAAATACGCGACCCGGCGCATCTTCTTCAGCCGCATCGGCGTTAAGATTCGCAGCTGCGTCAGAAACAAAATAATCAACGGCAGCTCGAACAACAACGAAATCGGCAGCACGATATTGGTCAGAAATTTGAAATAGTCCGCCATTCCGTAGGTCTCGACGAGTCCCAGCTCTTTATTTAATGAACCGGTGAACGTCATCGCCAGCGGGAATACCACATAGTAACCAAAGGCCAGACCTGCCAGAAAAAAGACGAACACATACGGGATATACCTCGCGGTCGCTCGGCGTTCCTGGGGCTTCAAGCCGGGGCTGACAAACGCCCATACCTGGTACAACGTAAAGGGCAGCGTGATCCCAAAGGCAACCAACATCGCAATTTTCATATACACGCCAACGCCGTCCCAGAACGAAAACGCGTTCAATTCGATGGTCACGCCGGATAGGGCGTTTCTCGTCAAGAAGTGATAGATCGGATCAACGACGAAAAAAGCCGCCACCAGCACCACGACAAACACGATGCAAACCGCTACCAATCGCCGCCGCAATTCGGTTAAATGATCTACGAGACTTTGCGCTTTGTCTTTCTCCGACATCTCAGGTTCTCCTTTCCCCGCCGGGCTTCCCTTCCCATCTCAAGCAAAATCCCTCCGCTAAGGAAGGGATCAAGGTTACGTCTATGCAACTGATTGGCTGCTCCCGATTATTCGGGAAGACGGCGGTCGTCCGGTTTGGGACCCTCTACCTGTGGTTGCGGTGCGGGCTCCGCTCTTCTGGCTTCCGGCTGATCATCAACGATATCCCGGGTAGCCTCCTTGAATTCACGGAACGTGCGTCCAACCGCCCGCCCCAGATCAGGTAATTTATTTGGACCAAATAACAGCAACGCCGCGATCACAATCAACAAAAATCCGCCTGCGCCCATGGGAAATCTCCTTTCGTTACAGCATTGAAATCGACAAGGTCTTCCAATAAAAATCACTCGCCCACATCATACCATAACGAATATCACAGTTACAGTCTATTTCTTTAACAACTTCGCGAAGTAGTAGAAAAATAAGTCCCGTAATTGTGTAACGAACAGAACATCGAACTATAAACGGAATTGTCCCGTTACCATCAGCAGCGCTTCCGGCAGTTGATCCATGATCGCTGCCAAATTTTCATGCACTCCTTTAGGCGTTCCCGGCAAGTTCACAATCAGCGTCCGTCCGCGAATGCCCACGATTCCCCGGAACAACATCGCCGCAGGGTTCTTCTGCATTAATCGGTACCGCATGGCCTCTGCCATCCCGGGCACTTCACGTTCGATTACCCGGCGGGTGGCTTCCGGCGTCACGTCCCGAATCGCCAGCTCCGTTCCCCCTGTTGTCAGCACCAAATCAGCGTGAAAATAATCGGTCATTTCAATCAATGCGGCGATAATTTCATCCGGTTCATCGGGGACAATCCGGTATTCCACGATCTCGCCGCCCAATTCTTCCTCCACCAGCTCACGGATTACTTGGGCACTCGTATCTTCACGTTCTCCCCTTGCTCCTTTGTCGCTGGCGGTAAGGATCGCTGTTTTCCAAACCATGAAGTCACCCTCCTCATCCATATAGGAACTCCCTTTGAAGTCCAACGTAATGCCGGATCATGTCGATTCATGCTGATTTTCAACTGCAAGCTTATCTTCTTTATCTATATCAAAATCTAACAGCCGCCGCAAATATTACGAACGCACATAATCTCCGCTTTTGCCGCCGGATTTCGAACGCAGCAGCGTCGGACCGATAACCATGTCCTTTTGCAGCGCTTTGCACATGTCATACACGGTCAGCGCCGCAGCCGACACCGCGGTGAGCGCCTCCATCTCCACGCCGGTCTTGCCTTCCGTCTTCACCGTGGCTTCAATATACAGCTCGTCCCGTCCGTTGTCGCCAAACGTAATGTTGACGCCGGTGAGCGCCAGCGGGTGACACATCGGAATCCAATCGGACGTCCGTTTGGCCCCTTGAATTCCAGCGACCTGGGCGACGGCGAGCACATCCCCTTTGCCAATCCGACCTTCCTTAATCGCCTCGAGGGTGGATGGGAGCATGGTGATTTTCGTCTCTGCCACGGCGACGCGAACGGTTGCTGATTTCCCGGAAATGTCCACCATCCGGGCGCGTCCTTGTTCATTAAAATGCGTCATGCCTTGCCCTGATTCCGAGTTTGCCAAGCTTATCACTACTTTCCTTCATATATATCGTTCCTTTTGCCGTAAACAGCAGATCCAAGCGGAAGTCATGCGATTCCATCGGGATCGCCTCCGGCAGGATCAGCTCTTCCAGGGCGAGGGCGCCGAGGACAACCTGGTTTAAGCCGCCGCTGCGGCGAGTCAATTCGTCGATCAGGCGATCGTAATACCCGCCGCCAAATCCGATGCGCCCTCCCCTCAGATCAAAAGCCAGCCCCGGAACCACAATCACATCGATCTCGGGATAGAGCTCGGGAGGCCAGATGACCGTATGCGCAGCCGGCTCCAGAATCCCCCAGGTACCTGGCACTAAGTCAGCCATTCCGGTCACCTCATGCAACGTTAGGCTGCGCTGCGCACCAATCTTCGGCACAAGCAACCGGTCTCCTTGGGCCTGGCAGCTGTCCATGAAGGCCAGCGTATTCGGCTCATCCCGGAAAGAAACGTAGCAGAATACGTTTAACTTCCCGCCGCGCTGCGCCCGCAAGGGGCTTAGTACCTCCAGCTCCGCCATTCGGCTGGCGGCCAAGGATTGTTCCGTACGGGAAGCTTCCGGGATTTCGGCGCGAACCGCCAACATCCGCTGGCGCAGCTCTTTTTTGGCATCCGCTGGCTCCATATGAAACCTCCCTTTCCGCTCCTGCCTTCCATTAGCCGGCCTTCGTTCAAGTGGCTTGGACGAAGGCCGGCTGATCTCTTCCTTAGTGTATCATTGTTATATCAAAATGAAAACTAATGCATCCGCTTTGCAAAAGCTGAACTTTCAAGCAATCAGCGATGCATTTCGCGTTGGTTTCATGTACACTGAAGGTACGTGTTTCACCAAATCTATCACATTTATCATGCACGGACTGCAAATCTTTTTTTGGAGGATCGAAACCGTTATGCTGCTTCAAGCTTCGAACATTACAAAATTATACGGCGTGACCCCCGTGCTGGAAGGCATAAACCTTCAGGTGCTTGAACGGGACCGGATCGGTCTTGTAGGCGTCAACGGTGCGGGCAAATCGACGTTTCTGCAAATTTTAGCCGGCGAACTCTCTTATGATGGGGGACAAATTTTCAAAGCCAAAGAAACGACGATCGGATACTTAGCGCAAAACAGCGGATTGCAATCGGATCGCACCATCTGGGAAGAGATGCTGGCGGTGTTCGCCCCGCTCATCGAAACGGAACGTGAGCTGCGCCGAATGGAAGAACAGATTGCTGATCCGGAACTGGCCCGGGATGAGAAAGCGCATCAGGAATTGCTTGACCGCTATGCGCTGAAATCCGACTGGTTCAAAGACCACGGCGGCTATGAAATGGAAACTCGCATCCGTATGGTACTGCACGGCATGGGATTTGGCGATTTTCCACCGGACACACCTATCGCAACATTAAGCGGCGGACAGAAAACCCGGCTCGCCCTTGCCCGAATCCTGCTTCAGGCCCCTGACCTGCTGATGTTGGACGAACCAACCAACCACCTTGATATCGCAACGTTAACCTGGCTTGAAGACTACTTGCGCAATTATTCCGGCGCCCTGCTGGTCGTCTCGCATGACCGGTATTTCTTAGATCGGCTCGTCACAGCCATCGTAGAGATTGAACGCCATCAATCGCGCCGCTACACAGGCAACTACAGCCGGTATATCGAGTTGAAGGCGGCGGAGTACGAAAGCCAGCTGAAGCAATATGAGAAACAACAGGATGAAATCGCCCGGATGGAAGCATTTATTCAGAAGAACATCGTTCGAGCTTCCACAACGAAACGGGCGCAAAGCCGACGTAAAGCGTTAGAGAAGATGGAAGTTCTCGATCGTCCGCTCGGCGACCCAAAACGCGCAAGCTTCTCCTTCGAAGCCGAAGTGATGACGGGGAAAGAAGTACTGCACGTCAACGGCCTGTCCTACGCGTTTGCGGACAAGTCCAAACCGCTGTTCCAAGACGTCAACTTCGACCTGTACCGCGGCGAAACCGTTGCTTTGATCGGACCAAACGGGATCGGGAAATCTACCTTATTAAAAATTCTGACTGGTGAGCTGAAGCCAACCGATGGGACCATTACCTGGGGAGCTAAGGTCAAGATTGGCTATTACGACCAGGAGCAAACGCATCTGAACCCGGCCAACACCGTATTGGAGGAAGTGTGGAGCGCATTTCCACATATCGAAGAAGCCCGAATTCGCAGCGTACTGGGCAATTTCCTGTTCAGCGGTGACGACGTGCTTAAGAAAGTAGCGGCGTTAAGCGGCGGTGAGAAAGCTCGGGTGGCGCTGGCCAAGCTGATGCTGCTAAAAGCCAACGTCCTGATTCTGGACGAACCGACCAACCATTTAGACCTATTCAGCAAGGAAGTGCTGGAGTCCGCATTAATGGAATACGATGGAACGCTCCTGTTCATCTCCCATGACCGTTACTTCCTGAACAAGATGGCCGAGCGGATTGTCGAATTGCATCCGAACGGGGCAGAACATTTCCTGGGTAATTATGATGATTATTTGGTGAAAAAACAGGAGCTGGCTGAACTCGCCGCCGATCAGGCGATAAATGGAACTGCGAAGGTGTCCGTAAATTCCGCTCAGAAGCAGGCCGAGCCGGAGGCACCTGCCGCCAAGTCCGGTGCTGCTTCCTATGAAGCCGATAAGCAGGCCAAACGGGAGGAACGAAACCGCCAACGCCGCATCGAGCAGCTGGAGGCGTTGATCTCCAAGTTGGAGGATGAAATCGCCCAACTCGAAAGCGAACTGGCCCTTCCTGAGGTGTATCAGGACTATACCGCAGTTCAAGAGCGACAAGACGAGATTGACCGTCGGAAAGAGCAGCTTTCCTCCGCATATGAGGAATGGGAAGCGCTGGCCGAGGGGTAGGCTCACAAATTTTTAGCAAATGTTCATTTTTTCTCGTTCAAGTTATTCACAACTTTATCCCCATTATGCAGAATCGTTGATACTTCAAAACGGCCCGCTGGGCCGTTTTTTTGCAGGGATATCGTCGTTTTTTGTCGCATGCTAGTTTTATCCACTAAATTATTCACATTATCCACAGTTTTCTGAAAATATAACTTATCGTTTTCTGAAACCAGATTCATCGACCGACACACCGCGCTTTCATCCAATTTTCGCAAAGAAAGCTAACAAGCTGTGGATAACCTTGTCCACAACTTGACAAAACTTTCGTCTTAGGTCTATCTCCTCAACTTTCTCCAAGCTCATGCTTTGCTTCCCAACCATCCCAAGCTTCTGATGCTTCCCTCCCATTTTTCTTCCATTTCGCTATCATCTCGGCTTCACGCCCTTTGAAACCATTCGAAATGCCTATTGCCCTGCCCATTTTAAAATCTTTATGATCTCTAATAGAGTTGCGGCCGAAAAAACACATACGCCGTCAAATATTCACCGAAAAGGAGAGAATGGAATGAAATTTGTCAAATGCGCTTCAATCGCCGCACTAGGCGTCAGCCTCATCTTTGTGGGAGGATGCCAAATGCTTGGCACATCCAAAGGCGCTTCTTCCACGACTTCCCCTTTTACGGAATCCAAGCTGCCTGGCGGAGGGCTGGCCCTTCCGGAAAATGAACGGCTTCATCTGTCAACGAATAAGCAATGGATCGAAAGGGAAGGTCATCTGTCCGACCTGATTCGTCTGCAATGGACAGGAGACCGCGCCAAACCGGCTATCGCCTGGGCCGATGAGCAAGGCAAAGACAAAACCGCGATTATCTCGCATGATAAAGCGAACAATCCGGAACAACATGATCATAAGCATATTTCGATTGAAACCACGATGTCGCCGACTGGGGAATATAAAGATCAGCTGTTTACCCGCCTGGAGATTCCTTATGATACCGACGTTGCGGAGATTCGTACCCATTCGTCCAACTTCAACGTCATGGACGGCATTTTGCGGGTAGCTGGCGAAGGCAATCGGGACGTGCAATTCGCCGTCACCGGTAAGGATAATGCCACGACTCCGCTTTGGAGCCTGCGCGCCAACAGCGCTGAGCTTAGCGGCAATAACGCTGGAGCGGATTTTAACCTGATCCGTTATTCAGACGAAGGAGAAGCGATCGACAGCGTGCTTACGGTCAAACGGGAGAACGGCCAAGTTGGCATCGGCACAGACGACCCACAAAGCGCCTTGGATATCCAAGGGGATCGCATCCGTATTCGCGAATCCCACACTCCGGCTTCCTCCAAGGCTCCGGGGAATCCTGGAGATATCGCTTGGGATGAGAACTATATATACATCTGCGTGGCCAAAGACACTTGGAAACGGACCGCTTTATCCACTTGGTAAAGCGAACACTTCAATCTAACTCAATCCGAATCTGCCGGGCCCCATACTTTGGGTTACCCGGCTTTATTCTGCTCTTAAAAAGCGCTTGCTTGAAACCATAGGAGGTTCCCGAGTAGAATAATAAAATAACTTTAAATTTTAGAGATAGGGGCCAAACCGCCATGACTCGTAAAACAGTCCAAAACGTCACCGAGCTGATCGGCGAGACTCCGGTCGTCAAATTAAACCGGCTCGTCTCACCGCAGGAAGCAGACGTCTACGTCAAGCTGGAGTTTGCCAATCCGAGCGGAAGCGTCAAGGACCGGGCGGCTGCCCATATGCTGCGGACGGCTGAACAAGCAGGCCGGCTCGCCCCCGGCGCTACGATTATTGAGCCGACCAGCGGGAATACGGGGATTGGGCTGGCGATGAACGCCGCAGCCAAGGGGTACCGGATCATTCTGGTCATGCCGGACAACATGACAAAGGAACGGATTCGCTTGCTGGAGGCATACGGAGCTGAGGTCGCGCTCACGCCTGCAGCGCAGCGGATGCCCGGGGCGATTGCCAGAGCCCAAGAGCTGCTGGCCCAGATCCCCGGCAGCTTTATGCCGCAGCAGTTCCAGAACCCGGCAAATCCAGACATCCACCGGCTGACAACCGGGCCGGAGATCGTGCAGCAAATGGAAGGCCGGCTCGACGGGTTTGTCGCCACGGCTGGGACAGGCGGCACGATTACCGGAACCGGGGAATATTTGCGGAGTAAGATCCCAAACCTTCATATCACCGTCGTTGAGCCGCAAGGATCTCCAGTGCTCTCCGGCGGAGAACCGGGCCCGCACAAGCTGGTGGGAACCAGCCCCGGGTTTATCCCGCCGGTGCTGAATACCGCCATCTATGACGAGATCGTCCAAGTCAGCGATGAGGATGCCCTGGAAACGACCCGGCGCTTGGCCGCTCGCGAAGGCATCCTAGTTGGACCGTCGTCCGGGGCATCGGTCTGGGCGGGCATCCAATTGGCCAGACGTTTAGGCCCAGGCAAACGCGTATTATGCATCGCACCGGATACCGGAGAGAGATACTTGAGCATGGGGATATTTGACGAGCCGACAGGTGCCGGAGGTTAAACGAAAGAAGAAACTATCCTACTCATGGAAAAGAGGACTGATACCATGCCCCAAATGATCGGAGGCATCTCCCATATCGATAAGGACGAATTGCACGCCTTGCTTCAGGATCCCGCCAACGAGACGATCGTAATCGATGTGCGTGAACCATTCGAGTATGAAGCCGGCCATATTCCCGGGATTCCCCTGATCCCGATGGGGGAAATTCCGGAGCGGATGGATGAGCTCGATCCGAAGCAGGAATATGTGTTTGTGTGCCGCAGCGGTTCACGCAGCTATGAAGTTGCCCGTTTCTTGCAGGCGCAGGGCTTTGAACGAGTTCACAATTTTCTAGGCGGGATGCTGGGTTGGGACCTTGAGGTCGAATACGGAATCGACGAGGATTCATCACATTAATTATCGTTATACCCAGTAGAACATGATTCTCAAGCTAAATTAGAGGGACCGTCCCGAAGAGCGCTTCTAAGCTCTTCAGGACGGTCCCCTTTTTTTAAAATCAATGGACGAGCACGGATCTGGGGGACCGGATGAATTCCATGTACTTTGCGGCCGTTTCGGCCAACTCCGCCGCACTCGCACGCTTGACACCATAAGCCACGAATGCCGGAAGCAGGGTTCCGTTGCATCGGGCTAACGTTGTTTCGATCGGTCGCAAGAACTCGCTGATCGTAGACGAGTTATCGCCGCCTGACCTGTAGCTGGCTTCCGTTCCGCCAGTCGTAATGGCGAGCATAAACTCTTTGCCAAGCAAGTTCTCTCCCCCAGGGCCATAAGCCCAGCCGAAAGTCAGGACATCGTCAAACCACTTCTTCAGCAGAGGCGGACAGCTGTACCAATAAAACGGGAACTGGAACACAATTCGATCGTATTGGAGCAGTATCCGTTGTTCTTTTTCTACTTCACCACGGAATAACCCCGTAATTTATGAAGTCCGGTGGCGCTCCAGCCATCCTACTGCATAATCCACCAGCTCCCGTTGAGGCATCAGGAGCGCAGTGGCCCCGGCAACTTGTCCCTGCTTCACCAACCCGGTGTCCCGCGCAAAGTCGGCGCCCAACCGCTCAAAATCATCCGAATCGTACTCCAGCTCGGTAAACTCTACCCAGCGTCTTTCCCCATGAACCCGCATCGGGGCCTTAGCCGTGTAGATCTGTTTGCCTGGATAGTTCGCCCGGCATTCCGCCAAATGGATCGACGTATTGTTTTCGTGCCCCACACCAAGCAGCAAAACTTCTCCACCCAGCTCGTAAATTCGCGCCAGCGGCGAGCGCTCACCGAGCCCATACTCCAAACCGTGATCGGCGGTGATCTTCAGCGCCTCTCGGCCTCTTGCCGCAAACGACACCTGCGGATGACCGCTGCGTATTGTACCTTGCTGCCGACGAAAGGTGTCCGGAATGACGCCCATGTACCACAGCGGAGTCAGATCGGGATCGTATGCCGGCATCTGCTCACGGATCGTATCCCACCAGGCCTGTGGTACCGGCGGATTCTGCCAGCGGGACGGATCGCCAAGGTCGTTGGAATGGGTAGGCATCACCAAGGTGCCTTGCTCCCCAAGCGCCGCCTCCAAAGCGAGCACAACCGCCGTTGGACCGCCGCACACCCATTTTCCTAACGATTTAAACGAGGAATGAACAAGCAACGTGGTGCCTTCCTTTACGCCCAGCGCCTTCAAATCCGCCCGCAACGTCTCCACTGTGTACAATTCCCCTTGAATTTCCTCCACCATGTTTTATCTCTCCTATATACTTTATTCTGCAAAAGACGACGGCAAGCCGTCCAAGCTGACCGCGTTCTTCTGGCGGCGGTAATCCGCTAGCCCGGTGTCGCCTTTGTTATCTGCCCATTTGATCAAAGTCTCGCGATCCCCTTCATAGCTGAACAGCGGAACGCCAAAGCCGCAGGAGGTTTGAACGCCGTAGACGGACACCAGAATGATTTGACGTGCTCCATTCAATTTAGGAAAAAGTCCCTCAAGCCGATCCCAATCCTCCGATCCCGGCAGAATCACCCGGCCTTTGCCATATAAACGCAAAATCAACGGTTGGCCTTCGAAGGCGGCAAACATGATCGTTATCCGGCCATTCTCCATCAGATGGGCTGCCGTCTCGTTCCCGCTGCCTGTCAAATCCAGATAAGCAACCTCGTTAGGCGAAAGAATCCGCAACGCATCATACCCTTTGGGCGACAGGTTCACATGCCCCTCGGCACTTAGGGGGGCGGAGCCCACAAAAAAGAGATGCTGCCGGTGAATAAAAGCTTCATGTTCCGGCAGCAACGAATCAAACATTTTCCCCATTCCAATCCCTCCACAACGGCTCTAATGTTTGCCAACTATAACGAGTTTACTTCCGGCTCGACCTCATTGCATTCAGCTGCTGAAGCTCGGTTGAGGCGGCAAACCGTTGGTACTCCAGCGATTCCATGCCATAGATCGCAATCTTCCCTTGCTCATCGTAATGAACACCCCAGCCATATTTCTTAGGGAGCATCGAAGCCCGCAGGCAGGGGTGAGACTTGCTGAACAGCTCCTCCCATATCTCTTGTCGGCGTTCCTGCACGAGCGTCTCCGGAATTTGCTTGTGACGGATATAGACCTCGAACAGCAGTTCCTCATGATTGTACCGGTACGGAGCTTGGGAGAGCAGCTCATATTGAATCAGATGGGCTGGTTTTGCAGCTCTTGTCGACACCGGGACAATCCCGCGGTCGACGGGACAATCGGCTGATACGCGAATAAAGGCATTTTTGTAGCTCAAAGCTCCCAGCCTCCTTCGGTTTTTCCTTATTATACCTGAAGGATGAAATTTAAAGAATATGCCCTCTACTCCGCCCTATTGTGCTCGATTTTTCGCATAAAAAACGGTGCCGAAGCGCAAAAAACCAAAATGCACTCGATTTTTCATACAGATTTTCTGCTTTTGGCTCCTTGGGGGTCAAATCTACATGAAATTTCATATATCTTCCGC
Organism: Paenibacillus sp. J14; assembly: GCF_000518465.1. Taxonomy (NCBI): domain Bacteria; kingdom Bacillati; phylum Bacillota; class Bacilli; order Caryophanales; family Paenibacillaceae; genus Paenibacillus; species Paenibacillus sp. J14. The sequence continues at coordinate 11,078 of NZ_JADQ01000084.1, forward strand.
CAAAATCACCGAAAACGTCAAAATGTGCTCGATTTTTCGCATAAAAAATCCGGCGGTCCTTTCACCGCCGGAACAAAACTCCGTTGCTTACGCCGGGTTAGGTTGTTGGCCAGCCTTGTTCTTAGCCAGCTTCAAGTAACCCATCACGTTCAGAATCTCACTGTTCTCTTCAAACCGCAGACGCATCGGGCCAGCCGCTTCAATCAGGTACGATTTCAACGCTGCTGCGCCGCCGCCCAGGACGTAGAAGCACTCGATATCCGGGTATTTCTTCCACCGCTTGCGGATCAGATCCACCAACTTCTGCGCCGCCCGGCTGAAATACATATCCACGATCGGACGAATATCCGCTTGTCCTTCCCCTACTCTTTGGATGATGAACTCACGGTTGCGAATGCGCCCGATCAGCTTCGTACGGCTCGGGAAGCGATAACCGAACTGGTCCTCCACATCACGAATAATCGAATCCAGATAGGTAGCGAGGCCAAACTGTTCGCCAGTACTGAACTGATTATCGATATTCATCCGCTTCACCACCGGGAAGTCCGTGGTCAAAGCGCCGATTTCACAAATCCCGATGCAGCCGTTTTGCAGCTCTTCATTCCGCATTTGAAGCGTTTCGTTGGTAGCCAAATGGAACAAGGCGGCCGCACCTTCGACCGAAACGATCGTACGACGGATGTTAATACGTACCGTGCGCCCCCGCAGCTCCGGCGTGGACAAGAACGTCACTTCATGCTCCCCAGTTAACCGCTCTTCGAACGCTTGATGGAAGGCTACATACGTGCGGACCGGCAATCCCGTGCCCAGGATGTATTCCACCTCTTCAATTCCGGCGCCCGTAGTCGGATAGGTCTGTCCGGCAAGGGCCGCATAGGCTAACGCCGTCAGCGCTACAACCAGAGACTGGTCGCTGGTCGCCTTGTTGTCCGTTTCCTCCAGCTCCGAGTTGTCCTGGTCCTCCATCGCCAACAGGCCTACAAAATACCGCTGGTTGTTTCTCTTTAATTTAGGGCTATAGACGCGAACATCCAGCGCTTTCAGCGGAGAGTCCTCTTCTTGCAGCACATGTCTATCATATCCGGGAGAAACGATACTCGGAATAATGATCGGTCGTTGCGAACCGTCAACTACTACCTTAACGCTGTCATTGCCAACGTCGATTCCGGCAATTCTGATCATAATTACCTCCTCACCTATAGGAAACAAGTCATTTCCAATCATTTCTCATTTCGCTTCCCTTCGACAAAATCCTGCTTCCCCCGTGAAAATAGTTACAAATTTTTTTAAAATGAAAAAGGGATTTGCCACAATTTGCCGAAATAGTTGTATTGGCTTTAATTAGGTATGATCTTGGTCCTACATCATAACAGACTCAACTCAAGAAGATCAGGAGGAAGAAATGAAGTTTCGATTCAAAAAAAACGTGAACCGGCGTTACACGCTGCTCGTTGTACCGGAAGGTACCAGCCCCGTGTTCCGTTTCAAATTTCGCTTGTTCTACTTACTGGCCATTCTGGCCGCCACAGCGGTGCTGCTCACATCAGTATTGGTTCTCTATGCGATGAACCGCACCCATACGAACCGGATTGGGACGCTGGAAGCCCAGTTGTCAGATTCGTCGAACCAGTTCAGGAACACCGTCGTGAACAAAGAGCAGGAGATTGATCGGCTGTTAAACGAATTGATGGAGCTGTCGGAAAAATCGAAAACGATCGAGTCGAAGATGAGCGAGCTGGAGCAATTGGAGGCCGAGCTTCAATCGCTCACGAACGGCGGCACCGGCAAAAAGAAGGACAAAACCGCAGCCGCCGCCAACACTCCTGCGAAGGCCTCTCTCAGTGCTGAGGGCGGAGTTGGCGGAGAATCAATTCCGCTGACTGATCAGGATATCGCGAATCTCGTTCAGGAGACGAAGGATAGCATTACGACCTCCTTAAAGGAGATGCCCGGCTTACAGCAGCGGCTGGAGCAGACTAAGGTAGCCGTCGAGGAATACAAGGCGCTGATGGCGATCTTACCAACCTATTGGCCTACGGTGTCCACTCGAATTACCTCCGAATATGGGGAACGGGAAGATCCGTTTACCGGGAGGTTAACGAAGCATGCCGGTATGGACATCGGGGGAAGCATCGGCGATCCCGTTTACGCCGCAGCCAACGGCAAGGTTATTGAAACTGGACGCACCAGCGCTCGCGGCAACTATATCACGATTTCCCATCCCTCGGGATTAAAAACAAACTATATGCATTTAAGCAAGATTTTGACCAAAGTGGGCGACACCGTCAAACAAGGCGATATCATTGCGGAGCTGGGCTCCACTGGCCGCAGCACTGGCCCCCATTTGCACATTGAGGTCGTTAAGAACGGCAGTACGGTCGATCCGGCCGATTACCTTAGAAAACCCGGAGAGGAAGATTAATTCATGAAATTAAGGAATAATGCCAAATCCGTGAAGCTGGACCCAAACACGACAGATACGCTGATTGGGGAAGGCAGCATTTTTGAAGGGAAAATCCGCTCGGATGCCGGCGTGCGCATCGAAGGACAAATCACCGGTGACATCGAGTGCGAAGGAGATGTGACGGTTGGGGAGAAGGGCGTGGTCCATTCCAATATTTTGGCCCGCAATATCATCATCGCCGGTACCGTCAACGGCAACGTTCATGCGAAGAACAAACTGTCCATCACGTCGAAAGGCAAGCTGTTCGGGAACATGGTCGCCTCTTCCCTCTCCATTGAAGAAGGCAGCATGTTTGAAGGAACCAGCAAAATGGGCGGAGCGGACAAGGTCGACAACGCCGCATTGAAGGAAACTGCGGCAACAACGGCGACGGCGAATCCCGAAACAACCCCTTCTGCCAAAAATAACACCAAACAGGAAAACGACAACGTTTATAAAACCTGGTGATCCCGGGAATCGAATCATAACCACCCGTCCAACGGGTGGTTTGCTCTTGGGGTATAACCCCTTGTTGCCAAACTGCGCCTAAAGACGCTAGCCTGACAATAAAATTGTTCAGGCTCAGTGTTTTTGTCACTTTCACTTACCAGTTAAACTGGTTTACTTTTTCTTGCTACCGTTTCTGCTAAATGGATCTTCATACTCTTTGACGCTCAGTTTATCGATTGCCTGGTCATGTGCTTCCTGCTCGCGGATATACTTTGCGACAGTGGCCTCATTCAAGCCCACTGTGCTTACGTAGTATCCCTCCGCCCAAAATTTCCGATTTCCATATTTATACTT